>JAITAW010000132.1 GCA_031283905.1 Treponema sp.
TCTCGCCGGGCGGCAACCGGTCCCGGCTCCCTAATCCCGTCGGAATAAGGATACCCGTTATTTCAATAATCATAAAGTCTTGGTCTTTCCGCGCCCCAGCGTAGCTGGGGAACGCTCCATTCCCACGACTCTTTTACCCACATTCCAGCCGGAACGTACGTTGCTATGCGCGGGCTATGTTTTCCCTATTGTTATATCCAACACTCGTTGGAACGCCGAATCCGGCTTTTTGAGTTCGCGGGATCCTCTCGTAATTTTACAGAGGGAAAGCCCCAGGTCCTGCGCTATCTCGCGTTGGGTTTTCTTTTCTTTCAGAGCTTTGACCAAAGCCCAGCGAGCCGCAATGTCCGCCGTTTCAGCAGGGGTGAGAAGACAATGCAAAAAAGACTTGATAAGTTCGGGATCGTCTATTTTTGCAAGAGCCGTGGAGAGTCCGCTCAGATTCTCCGCAACACGTGGATCGTCTATGTTCATACTATCTCCAAAATATCCGAAGGTTTGTCAATGACGCGCTCTGCGCCAGCTTTTACCAGGGGTTCAGGCCCCCGGAAGCCCCATCCTGCGCCTACCGCATGGCATCACGATGCAAGCGCAGTCTCTATATCAATTTCCGAATCTCCTAAAAACACCGTATCCCGAGGACTTGAGTCGAGGTCTACAAGGATATCCCACACCGGCTGCGGCGAGGGCTTGCGCGGTTTCCCGGCTATTTCACCACGGACAACATCAAATGATCCCTGCGGGAAAATGGCGCTTACCACGATATTTGCCATTGCGTCAGGCTTATTGCTGAGAACCGCGGTCTTGAATTTTCTCCGCTTAACCTCTGCAAGCAGTTCCCGTATGCCGGCGTACGGTTTTGTTTTAATGATCGGCATCTCCCCGTAAAAACGGGTGGCGTCCTCGGCAAGCCCGGCGGAAAGCGCGTCCGCCTCCGCAGAGCGCCGTATTTCAGGGGGCAACGTGTTAAGGGCAAGCTGCCGCATACCCCACCCAACGAGTTTGTTGTAGTCTTTTTCAGGAACAAGAGGCAGACGGCGCAACGCCAGCGCCTTGTTCATAAAGAAGGCGATGTCCGCGATGGTATCAATGAGCGTACCATCTAGATCAAAAATGATGCTTTTGAATTTATTTTTCATCTTTACCCGCTATAACGTATCCGGCGTGTCAAGATACGCAGGCAACCGCATAGATGTCTCCATATATCCCAAACGGCGTTTTTTTACGTCAATGTCCATAAATACGTACCCTTCCTTTTCCATCACCGAGAACCCGCGTATAATTATGGGATCGTCTTTGGACAATCCGGCGTCATCGGCGATGGAACCGCGTATCACCTTCTTGACCGTATACGTAGATGTTTTTCCCAAAGATGGAGCTAAAATAAACCCGAACAACGGCCCGGTCATCCGTTCCCTGCTGTCCTTTTTCGCGGCTTCGGATAAGGGAAGCGCGGAACGCGCGTGAGACATGAGGAGGTACCGAGCGCCGTCAGTTGTTTCCAGTGACACCAGTTCACCGGGCCGGGTGGAAAAAAGCGCGTCCTGCAACGCGGGTATAAGCCCGCCCTGGGAGGCGTTCATCTTCTCCCCATTTAAATATGCTATGACGCTGCCTTCTTTAACATTCATTTCCGCCGCGGGGGTAAAAGGCGCGACATAGATGATTTCCGCGCCCTCGGCGGTTTCCGCAAGGGCGAGTCCCAGCCAGGGACGCGCCGCTTTTCCACCTTTGATAAGCGCGGGAAGCGCGGCGACAAGCCGTTCCGCCGGAATGGCGAAATTCAAGCCCTGATACTGATCCGCGCCCGCGAATACAACGCCGACAAGCCTGCCGTTCCTGTCAAGAACGGGCCCTCCCGAATTGCCGTGATTGACCGCGGCGTCTATCTGAATTACGCCGCCTATTTGCAGAAGCCGTCTTCCCATGGCGGAAACTATGCCCTGCGTAACCGTTTTCTCAAGACCGACCGGCGATCCTATTGCAATGACGGGATCGCCCACAGCCGGAGCAGCCCAATCCGCAATAGAAAAGACGTATTCCGGCGTAACCGAAGCCTTGATAAGCGCAAGATCCATCGCCTTGTCATACCCGACTACCTTGGCAGGCACGCGCGGACTTGCCGCGTCCCCCATGCGGATATACACGCGGGAATACCCTTCATACGCGGGATCAACTTCGCTCTGAACAACATGATAGTTGGTGATGAGAAGGCCGGACGCATCCACAAAAAACGCGGAACCCAGCGTCATCGCCGGATACGCCCGCCCTCTTTCAATATGCGTCCCTTGATCGACAAGCACGGTCGCGACGCCCTTGATCATATCCCGCGGCTGATCAGTCCCCTCCGCGTACGCTCGTACATCGGCGGGAATTTCAGCGCGTTTATCAGCGGAACCGGCGGCGGCGTCCGCCGCGGCGAGAAAGTAAGACGCCGTCCTGCGCTGTTTCACCAGTACGGCGCGGCTTAGGAAGATCAGCGCGTCGTCAAACGCAAGGGGTTTAAGCGTATGCGCGTGAACCGCGGTTATAAACGCGGATAGATCATCGCCGTTCTCCAGCTTGTCTTTGGCGCCGGCAAGCAAAATATCCGGCTCCATACCGGTACTTTCAACCGCGACATTCAGATTCACCAGAGAACGCGCCATGGACGCGGCGTCGTCAAAACGCTTTTCTTCAAGGGCTTTCGCCTGATCTGTTTTCAGACCGCGTACCGCCGCGTCCCATAACCCGGCGAGTTTGTCATTGGTTTCATTGTCTTGCGGGTAATGGGCGCGGTACACGCCGATAAGATGCAGGGCTTGCGCCGGATTCTCAGATATGGCATTCTCAATATCCGCAAGCCTGATTTCACGCGCCGGTTTTGGCAAGACAAGACGATCCGCCAGCGTACGGGAAGAAACGCACGCAAGCAAACACAGAGAACCTATACTCAGGAAAAAAAAAGCAACAGCGTGCCACGCTTTCATACTATTTCATAACCTCGTCACAACAGGTATGGTTACAGCCGCTCCCTTCGTTACAGGCGCCGTACGCCGGCGCATCCGCGCAACGCGTACGGTTGTTTGCTCCATTTTCTTTCAATATTTTGCTATATGATATATAGCATGAGGAAAGTTGTCAAGTAGTGGTCATACCTCCAAACCAAAAATGTTACCTAAATGAGATAAAGAGCTAACTATATACCGGATAGAGAGTTGCCAAGAGGTTAAAAGACCATCTTTTAATTCTAAGTCTATACAAAAATTAGAGTTACTCATGGTAATTTTAAAATGGGGCAATACGGCGGGAAGGTTTATATGTCAATAGGCGCATATGGAGCGGCTTTTCAGAGGAAAAGCCCGTTGTACCGTGTCAAACTTTACCCTTCAAGTCTTTACGCAGGATGTTGAGGGGCTATTATATTTCAGTGATGTCTCGGTGACACAAAATAGACTACTAGATTTTTCCGGGGCAAAACGCGGATAAACACCTCTCTATCCGCTTGCCGAGCATATTTTTGAACAAGCTCTCTACGGCGCCGACATCGGGAAAAAAGCCTTTATTCACATCCTGCGCCACTCATTCGCCACCCGCCTTCTGAAAATCTGAAAAGCGGCATCGACATCCGCTACATTCAGGATTTGTTCGGCTACGTATCCCTCCGCGTCATCGAACACTACGCCACATCGTTAGTCCGCCGTAGCCTAAAATATCCAGTCCTCCGTGCCAACGGAAACAGCGCCGGAAAGGGAAGCGGGATGGTAGTCCGAAACGATACGGCACGGGGTTTCAGACGATTCTACAAGCCATTTGGGAATACTTCGATTATCAATGCGGTCGGAAACAAAGTTTTCGCAGCATTTGGCTCCCCTAATCTGGCTGATGATTGAGTTTTTAGTTACGGCGGGAGGAGAGGATCTGCCCCTATCGGCAATGAAACCCGGAAATCGCTTCTTACAGTAAGCTCGACAACCATTGACCGGATGGTGAAACTGCGATTGAAGGAGAAAAGCCTGACTACACGGGAGGCGCTTTTGAAGAGCCGGATACCGGGGTTAAGGTCTATTACACTTGGGATGAACGGAAGCCGTTTTTTGAGTTGGACACGGTAACTCATTGTGGAACAAGGATTTTCTGAGAGTTCTGTCAAACCCTCGCCTTGAGCGATGTCTATTCCGGTTGGACAGAGGAACGCTCCCTCGGAACCGCGTCCACCGCCGAGTCAAAGAGGAAAACACTATTGATAGCGGCAATGCCTCAGTTCCCCCGGGGATGCCCCTACCGGAAAAATGATAATTGTTTCGTGGAATAGAAGAACGTCCCTACGGGGAACGTAAGAATTTTATGTTTATACCGTGCGCCGTTGAAAACTTTCCCTCTCTTTTTATTCATACCTATAAGAGGATTGGAAGAAGGGCGTATGAATACGCGAACTTTTTTAGATCCCTTTTAGCCTCACGTTATTTTAAGATAGTGGACGTGGAAACGCCAGTCCGAACCCCGCGGCGGGATCCGAATCCAGGACGGCCGTGCGGCCTTAAGAAGATTCCGGGCCGCACGGTTTTAGTAAAGTCGGTATATCGGAGACTATTCCGAATTCTCCGGTAAAGAAAACCTATAGGAAACTGCCAGTTATCCGTATATGGCGGGATTCAGCGGAGGAGGAAAGCTGGGAAGGGGAGCGCCAAACCCGCAGAAGGGCCTAACGCGTTCGCGTACCGGGGCAAATGCACGCGAGTCGGTCGGCGATGGTATCGGAAAAAGTCCGTTGTTTATATTCCGTAACGGACGCGGCTTATGACGCGGAGAAAATAAAGAAGTTCGTCCGCCGCCGCGTACCCGGTATTGCTCCTAATCCCGAAAGGAATGGGAACTTCGTCCGGCCTGATCCGGCGAAACAGGAAAGATATAAAATCAGAACGGCGGCAGGACGCGCGTACTCACGCCTAAAAGACAATTTGATTCCCTCAAAATTGTATGTGAAAGGATATACGAACTTGTAAAAAATTTTTGTGTAAACGGCTATACTACCACAAGGAGCAAGTATGGCCTTTACAAAAGAGCTTCTGGATGAAATCCTGAAGGACAACCACGGCCCGGACGATTTTTACG
>JAITAW010000160.1 GCA_031283905.1 Treponema sp.
TGTAAAAAACATCGGTTATATCCCAGAGCGTGTCGCCCCAACGCACCTTGTACGTTGTACCGTTTTTGGGAATAGGTTTCGGCGCTTTGTAAGAACGCACCGGTGCGGGCGGCCTGCGCGGTTTTTGTTCCGGTTGCGCCAATTCTTGTTCTGACGGCTTTTCGGCATATGCGGTGGCAGGCGACTCCGCAGGCGCCAATTCTTGTTCCGGCGGCTTTTCGGCATACACCACGGCGGGCAACTCCGCAGGCGCGATGACAGCCGTTCTTTCGGACGCCGGAGTTCTGCCGCGCGTCAGAAAGAACCGGAGCAAGCCGCAGGCGGCGGCAAGCGTCAAAGCGGCGATACAGATAGGAACAAGAGGAAATTTTTTTGCTGATTGCTGTTCGTGTGAGAAGTCCATGAGCAATAACCCTGCATTGTCTTCAATGATTTCCGGTGTTTCCAGCTTTTCAATTTTTTCATCAGCGTTTTCACGCCCGTCATCTTTATCAACCGCTTTGAGCCATATGACTAACTCCCTGCATTCGTCTGTTTTTACATTTTTTGCGATTGCGCTGATTTTTTCCTGTCCATTTGCTTCGATGTCAAGGTCAATAACATCGTCTTCATCCATTTCTTTTTTCCCATTCCCAAGAGACAAACGTCCTATGCGTTGAGCGTCTTCCATGACGCGCAATTCGCTTTTGTAAAAGTCTATTTGCGCCCACTTTTGTCCTTTTCGCGCAGGTATAAGCGCAAATTTTTTCTTTTGCGGATCGTTTTCATCAAGAAGCGGATAAAAATTCCCATTAGCTATTTTTATACCGATAGTCGCCATTTTTCCTCTTTTTACTTTAGTTTGAAGTGGAGAATTTGTCAATGCCGTACATCAAATGAATTCCGCCATAATCCGGCGGAGGATGCGCTTTCAGTGTACTTTCATTTTTCAAGCAGATACAGATACTCCTTTACATGGACATTCCGCCCTGAGAGGTTTCTGCATCCCCGAAATGTATTGTACTTTGTCTCCAGTATCTCTAGTTTGCCGTTTCTTTCGAGCAATGCGGTCATCTCTTCAAGAGAAATAAAACCCTCTGAATTAAAAGAGATCATCACATATTTCGCGTTTATGCCGCTTATCAGATCCATGAACGCTTTGGGTGCTTCGCGTTTTTTGTTATACGTCGAACGGTTCCAGCCTTGGGGGATGCCCGACACCTTGCTCATTGCGGCAGGCTGTTTATTGTCGAGGATGACATTAAGCATGAAGTAATTTGAACCGTACGGATGCTGGTTGTACGGCGGATCCAGATACGCCAGATCGACTTCCGGTGCGGATTTAACGACACTGTTTGCATTGCCGTTGTATATGACGGTCTCGCAGTTGAAGTTGCTGAAAACCGGAAAGGGCAGAGTGATGTCGCCTTTTATTCTCGTCAGCGCGTTCTGTTTGCTTCCGCCGAATTGACCGATTCCGGTCGCCCTGTTTTTGTAAAATCCTTTGAAAACACCCGGTGTATTCGCATGAATTGAGGCTTCCGAAAGCAGAGGCGCAAGGAAAAATTTTTTGAAAGGTTCGTCAAGCTGTTCTATTGCATTACGCGCGGTATCTATGTACATGGCGTTTCTGCGCGTATAGAACACCCGCTCATTTTGTCTGATGTCATTGTCATTCACGGGCGAGTATAACTTCGTAATGACCCCTTCTTTCAATGGATTGTTAATTATAGTGGACATAATATCATAGTAGTTTTTTTTTAAGAAGTTCATATTTATATCGCTTGCATTGGTCAGATAGCAACTGTTTATCAGGGCGGCGTATTTTTCCATGTCGTTTACCAAAAGGAAACTTGCGTACTGTTTAAAGCGCCGCGCCACCACGCCCGACCCGCTGAACACATCGAAGACGGCAAGTTTGTTTTTGTCCAATTTTTTCTGCACCAGATATACGCCGCGTTCAATAAACTTCATAAGCGAGCGCTTGTTTCCAATATAGGTTATTATCTGCTTAGTAAGATAATCCTTATTCTCGCATGGGAATAGCCCCGGCTGTACGTTCATGGATTCATCATACCACACTCGCCATTTATTGAAAACTCTTACAGGCGAAGGGCAGCCGCAAGGCGGCGTCCATAACGCCATAAAAACGTTTTCTGAAGATAAAAAGACGGATGAGAAGTGGGTTTCGGACATCACGTATCTGCGTAGCTCTGGCAACCGGGCGTATCTGACGGTGGTACCGGACTTGTTTGACCGGAAGGCCGTATGTTATATTCGACACCCGCTTCATCACCTTCTCCGCCGCGTCCATCCCTCTCTTCTTCTTCCGGGCATTCGATCCTCGCTCCCTCATCAACCGTTCCTCCCTCTTTCCGCTTACCCTCACACGAAACTCCCGAAGCGGCGTCCACCATACCCGGAGACTCCCGTACCGCCCCCGGAGTCCTTCTCATATCCGTATTAAGTGTTTTATTCTCAAGCTCAAGGTCTGCAACATTTCTTTTAATTCTGCAATTTCTTTTTTAAACTGTTCTACCTCTGCGTCAGATATTGATTTATGCGAACTATCTATTTGTTTACCAACGCCAAGCAAAAGCCAATTCAAGTCAACATCGTAATTTTTAGCAAGAAGTGATAGGATTTGTCTTGGCGGCTCCCGCCTTCCGGCTTCTATATCACTAACTACGCTTTAGCTTATATTTAGAGATGCTGAAAACTCTTTTTGACTCATATTTCTTTTGAGCCGGATCTCTTTGAATCGCTCGGCTATGTCTGTTTCTTCCATCATTTATAACAAACTCCTATAAAATCTTATCAAAAAAAAGAAGAATATACTTGATATTATCTATATTTGAAAAGTAATATAGATATATGATAACGGGAAAAACTAGCCTAAAAGGAATGGAATAACTATGAAAAAAACGGAGAAAAAAACAAGAGATACGAGAGAGTGGGACGGAACTGGAGACAGCACGCATACATCCTGTTCCGCCCGCAAAAAAAGCGCATGACCGTAAGCGGGCCTACGGCGTCTATACACGAATAAATCTCGCACGTATCGGCGTGCCTGTGGAGGATACTCGGCAGACGCAACTCGCGCATAGAGGCGAAGGTGTGGGAGTTTCTGGGCGGTGGGAAGGACGAACTTTTCGGCACAGGCTGTCAAATACGTTAGAAGTTTAGAAGGTATGAAGCAGTGGCTGTCCGCTTCGGAATTGGCGGATATAACAGGTCGGTATACGCTTCATGGTTCCGGCTGGGCGGTTAAAGGGACG
>JAITAW010000201.1 GCA_031283905.1 Treponema sp.
GTCAAGCAGCGGATAAAAACGGTAACCGAGAGTCACGCCGTACTTGAGCGGCGTTTCGGGAATACCCCTGAGGTCGGTCATAAAACCGGCGGCCTGCCGCATCTTCTTGAGCGGTTTAGGCAGGACGACCGGTTCTTCGGTTACGCCGGCGGGAAGCTCAAAAGGCTGGTCCCAATAGCCGCTTTTGACGGCTGTTCCAAAAACAAGCTTCCCTTCCACAAAAAGGAAAAGCGGCGCGGTAAGCTCTTTGTTTTTCACGACTCCTGCGGAAACGCCGTCCGTATCGCCGAAAAAGACTTCTACGCCATCTTCGGGCGCGATGAACTTTTGCGGGATGCTTACTGCCGTGTCTCCACTGAAGACGGTTGTGCGGAAAGACTGGCGGTAATTCCGGATGAGTTTTTCCGCGGAACTGTCAATGGGCGCATCGAGTAAAAGCCCGATGTAAAACGGCGACCAAAACGTCTCGCTTGCCCTGATAAAGTTATCAACCGCGTCATATACGGAGAACCGCCACGACAGGCGGTCGTTGCCGTACACGGTGTATATGGTAACGGCCCAGCGGGCATCCGCCTCCAGGCAATACCGCTGTAGTTCCCCGGACGAGAAATCGCCCGTTTCACTCTTGACGTAGGGCAGCCTGGCTTCTATGCCCGCCTCATAAAGCGCCGCGTCAACCGCATACGCCGTATAGTCAATGGCGCCGTACAATTCGGGCGGGGCATTTTCTCTTCCTTGATGATAGAAAACAAGAACAGCCGATTCACGCGCTTCCGTTACGCCGTCATTGGTCTCCACGGATTTCTCCACAACGGGTTCTTCAGTTACGGCTTCTTCAGCCGCGGCTTTCACAGTCAAAAGAGAAAGCGATGACAGGCACACCAAGCAGCCTGCGAGGAATGTCTTTATGCGATTCTTTTTCATTTTTCGTGCATGATCTCCACGCCGTCCCAATTGTCAGGAGGCGGCTCTTTTATATACCGCTTACAGCGGTCAATATACCGGTCCGAAACGAGATCGTTGGGAAGCAAAGCCCCTACTTCTTTGAAAACCGCAAGGGATTCCTTGAAGTTCCGCTTATAGTATAGCCGCACCGCCTGTTCGTGCAATTTCCACGCTTTTTGCTCTATGGGCGTTATGCTCCGCCGCGCGGTCAGGATAGGCACGCCCAGCACCTTTCCTTTCACGGCCACGCGGTCAATGGTTCTGCATGGGATCGCACCCTGGATTTTTTCATATACGCTCTCGGAAAAGAGGAACGGCTCCTTGTACATTTTGGTGAGGCCTTCGAGCCGGGAGGCGAGGTTCACCGAATCGCCTATGACCGTGTAGTTCATCTTCCGTTCGCACCCGATGTTTCCCACCGTGACGATGCCGTAATTGATGCCGATGCCGATGCTGAATTCCGGCGCGCCGAGCTTCATCTGCGACTTGTTGAAGCCGGCCAGCGCCTCGCTCATTTCAAGGCCGGCCAGCACCGAGGAAAGCGCGGCGTTTTCACGCGCGATGGGCGCGCCGAAGATCGCCATGATGGCATCGCCGATGTATTTATCCACGATGCCGTCCCTGTCCATGATAATGTCTACCATGGTTTTAAAGTAGCGGTTGAGCGAATTGACCAGATCGTCAGGCTGCATCTTTTCGGAAATGGTGGTGAAGCTCCGTATATCCGAGAAGAGAATGGCGATTTCGCGGTTTGTGCCGATCAGCATCTGTTCGGGATTAACAAATATTTCGTCAATAACGTCCGCCGGCACGTACAGTTGGAATACGTTTCTGATTTTCCGCTCGCGCCTTTGCGCTACCGCCGCGTCGAACGCGTAGTTTTTTATCTGTTTATAGGCTACATCCAGATTTTGGAGCATGATGTTAAACGTATGGGAGAGATGCCCGATCTCGTCTTTGTAATACACGGGAACCGCTTCAGTGAGCGTGTTCTCTTCAATAATGCGCTTCATGGAAGAAACCACGTTTTCTATGGGCCTGGTGATGTAGTTGGCCATCATAAAGAGGAGTAGCACGCCGGCCGCCAGGGTGCCAATCAATATGACGGCCGATGTTCTGAAGATCTGCTCAACCGGCCCGTAGAATTGCTTCCGCTCTTCCGTAACGAACACCTGCCAGTTGAAGGGCGCGAACGGCATGGTATAGACCGCGCGTTCAACGCCGTTGATTCGCGTGAAAAGAAACCCGCTTTTCTCGTCCCGGACGCGGGCGGTAAGAGCGGACGCCTCTTCCGGCGAAACGGCCAGTTTACCCGCCATAATACCGGCCCGCGCCTCCCCGTCAAGCGCGAAAATAGCCTCGGTGGGGCTGCGGAGTATGCCGCTAGCGAAGTTCCCAACCGCCTCTCTTGCCGCCCATTCCATTGAGAGATTGCCAAGCATATTATTATCAACAAGAAGATTCCACTCTCCTTCGGCATAACTTATGACTTCTTCGGCCTTGAATTGCAGAGAACCAACCGCTATTTTATTGACCGCGGCGGCGGCCAAAAGGTATGACGCGCCGCCTACCATCGCGGCGGCGACCGTCAAAAGAGGGACGACAATAAATAGTATTTTGGCTCTGATCTTCATGGAAACAGCATACAGCAAGAGCGCGATTTATACAAGAACGCATACAAAAAAAATACCGCCTCGCGCGCGGTACGCGGCGGCATTTCTTACCCTTTCTTGCCCTCTTTTTTTTCCGCGCCTTCCGCGTCCTCGACGATATGCGCTTCCGCGCTTTCCATAAAGGGGGCGGTATAGGGCATATAGGAACGGACATAGGAAACGGTCATATCCAATCCCGCATCGCGGAACCCGTTTTGTATATTTTTATACAACTCGGAATACACGGCCGGCACCTTCTCGATCGCCTTTGTGTATGCGTTTATCTCGTAATGCGCGTAAAAATCGTCAAGTTTTGTCTGAAGCACGAAGGGCATGGGATCGGGTTCAACATACCGGGTCTTGAGCGCGGACTCAATGAGGATCGAATGCACGGTCTGCCACGGCGTTGAGTAGCCGAAGGTGACGGTTACGTGCAGGATGAGCCCTTGATCCTCCTCGTTATCCGCCGAGAAATTGTAATTGGTGATGCTTGAAGTGAGTATCATGGAATTGGGGAAGGTGATGTATTCGTTTTTATGGGTGCGCAGCCGCGTTACCGTCGCGGATTTTTCCACCACAAACCCTATGATAGTGCCGATCTGTATCCGGTCGCCCAGCTTGAAGGGTCTCATGTAGGTAACGACAATACCCGCCACCAGATTCCCGATAACGGAACTCGATCCCAGGGAGAACAGAATACCTATGAATACGGAAACGCCCTTGAAAATATCGGATTCGGAATTGGGCAGGAGCGGGTATATGAGGATGATGGTGAACGCATAAATCAATATCCGCAGTATGTTAAACGTAGGCTGCGCCCAATCGGCATAAAAGCCGGGAACAATGAGCGCGCCTTTTTGAATCTGCGTGGTAAAAAACTTCACCGCTTTTATCGTGTAATGAGATATTATAAAGGTAATAAAGATGGTAATAAGATTGGGAATATATTTGACGATGGTGATTCCCGCGTTCTTAAGAGGGGAGATGATATACCCGATCAGTCTTGCCGCAACGTTGCGGGTTTGTTCAAAGATGCCGAATAGTATGGGCAAGGTTAAATATACGATCACCGCGTACGCGACATATTTGAATATCTTTACCAGGAAAGAGAACGCGTTCGCTATTTGCCGGGAATCAAGGAGCGTATAATTCTTGAAAACAACGGGCTTAATAGCCGCCTCGCTTTGTATTTTATTTTGCAGTTTTACCAACAGACGCCCGACCAGCCGTATCAGCAGTATCATAAGTATGATTACCGCGGCGGCAATGCCGCATCTTATAAATATGTTTTTTCCTACGAGTTCGTTTACCACAGAAGAAACACCCGATTCAAAGTTTTCATCCGCGGCGTTTGTCTGGGCGGACAGCGCGGAGGATAAAGAAATAAAAGAAAGCATGAAAACCGCTCGAATAGCACTCATAATAGAACTATATACCTTTTGCCAGTAAAAAACAACCGCTCAAAGCGGGTTTTGTTGTTTAAAAAATGGAGATGGCTTCTGAAAAACGTGTGGCAAACCCGATAGGTACCTCGTAAGGCTCCGCAGACGGGGAAAAACTGCGGTCTCTTTCTTGACAAGCGCGAAAATCCGCGCTACTGCGGAAACCGCACAACTCATCGTTGATGCGTGAATGAGGGCGGGAAAGGCGTACGGATTATATGCCGGAAGCGTCTATACGCCGCTCAAATCTTGCCGCGCCGGATTTGAGGGCGACTTTGGCGGATTGAGAGGCATCTAATTCTAACAGTGCCTAAAACCACCTAAAATTTAATCCATTCGGGGTTTAATTCCCCGTCCCTCTGAGGCGTAAAACCGGGGGTGCGGGGGAATTTTTCCATAGGGATGAAGAAGTTGGCAAGCGGGCAAAGGAATTGGCAGAGGCGATTAAGGGCATCGAGTTCTTCCCGGATGTCGTAGCGCCGGTAGGCGGCATAGTTTTTGACGAAGGCGTTGTTTTTCTGTTCCGGCAAAACAGTTGTCGTTTTTGTGGTAGGAACGTCCGAGGGAGAGGTTGGGGGTTTTTACGGTCTCCCGCCAGTTGATGACGTTGCGGTTAATGAACTCCGAACTATTACCGCCGTGGAACCGGACATGGGACTGTCAACAAGTTAAGGGCTAGACATCTCCCAGAGGGTTGTCCCGTGGGAAAAAATGTTTAAAAGCCGTAAAGTAGTTCGGAATTTGTTGGAAAAAGCGGAATATGAAAGCCGTTCAAAGAAGCGGGAGTCGGCAAGGATTACGAGCGGAAGTGTATCGAGATCGGAATTATACGGCGTGCGCGTGAAATCAAAACTCTCGCCGATTTAATGACGCTCTGTTTGTTTCATCCGCTCAACGGAGTGCCGCTTATTGCGTCCGGCGGCACGGTCGCTTTCGCCCTGAAAACAGGGAATTTCAGCGATGCGGCGTTTATGAAAAAATTCGCCGAACGGTTCAAACGGATAAGCGCGGACTTGTCGCACGGCGGCGAAACCTGCCGCCCGCGTTATGCGATAGACCTTCATACCGTGACCGGCGACACGTTCAAAATTACCAAAGAGGCGATCGATGAAGCACTGGGAAATTTCGGGTTCAGACAGGTGGTTTGGTAATCGCCGACTGGGCGTACGGGACGTTGAACGGGATAACCCGCCGCCTGAAGTGCGGCGCGGATTATATACCGCGCCCGCGGACGGACCGTTTCGCCGTTTACGATGGAAACGGAATAAGGTTGACATTGCCTGCGGGTTCGCGGATCTGAAAAGCGGTAAAAGTTCCGAAGCGGCGGTTTTTGCCGCGCTCCCTGATAAAGCACGAATTCCGGTGAGGGTTTGCGTTAAGCGCAAGGACGAAGAAGCGTGCGGGCAATCCCGAAAAAGGCCGGACCGCCGCGCGTTCCGCAAAGGCGGCAAGCTGCGGGAAAAGACCGCGGCGTTCAACGAACGCATCACGGACGTAACGCCGCTTCCGAATTCGGTTGCCGCCGACGAAGTCCTTGAAACATACCGCCTGCGCCGGCGGGCTGGGATCCATTTCAAGAGACTGAAGCCTATCCCCGACTTTGGCGGTTTGCCTAAGAAAAATCCGGCCGCTTCCGAGTCGCGGCCGAATGGCAAGATAATGGTCGCTTTGAAAAATATGTGAAAAACGGCTTGACAATCAATCATGAACGTCATATACTTTCTTTGAAAATACCCTACAGGAGTTTTGATAAAAGTGAAGGACGGATTAATGGTCATTAACCATGAAAATCGTATACGCTCTGTAAGAACACGCGATAGAACCGCAGGTAAAAAAGCGGGCGTATTGTTTGCGCCGGTTATATATGACCGGATTGGGGGGCCCG
>JAITAW010000227.1 GCA_031283905.1 Treponema sp.
ATACATTTACTATAATACCATTTTGAAAGATAGTATATATCGTATGACGGTTTATGTCAATGCTTTCGGCGGCGCGGGAACTAGGGTAGGGCCGATACGGTTATAAAAGCATTAAAAGAAAAGAGGATATAATAGAATATGCGAGCAAAGGACGCTTGAAACCCAAAGAAACATCGCAATTCGCGTAGAGACGGGCGGGATGAGGAGTTTTTATCACGATAAAAAGCGTCAAATATGGCCGAGAGAGCGGCGTGGCGTCCGCTTTTGGTTTGGGGGAGTTGAGCCTTGGCTTTAATACAAAACATACCTGCGGTTTCCCCAATGCGATCTTTTCCTCACTATGGGCGCGGGCGACAATTGGAAGCCGGGCGAAGCCTTGCTGAAAGATGCGTAGACTGGGCGGTCCCGCTCGCTGATTCCCGCTTGTCTTTTGCCCCCTTTTCGTTTATCATAAGAGAAAAGGAGTACATATGCGTAACATCCGTTCTTTTTTGATCGTTTCCCTTGTTTTACGCGCTTCCGCGGTTGCTTTTGCCCAAGAGTCTGTTAATGGCGAAGAGTTATTGCGGTATCAGGGACCGGTGGAATTCATCAATAATACCAATATACCCGCTGTAATCGACAGCCGCGCCGCCATTTGGGAAATAGGAAACACTTTGGGCGGAAGCATTAATAACAAGGCGGATAGCGCGGGACAAGCCGGACGCTATTTTGTTATTCATTGCGTGTCGCCGGAAGAAACCGGCAAATTCGATGCGGATATTTTTGGACTTGGACCTGACGCCGGGGTCGATCATATTAGAAATTTAAGGCTCATCATTCAGGGGTATCTGGAAGCGGCCTACCGCTATTCTACGGATGACGCCGCGCTTCTTGCCCGGTATATCACCATTTACAATGCGGTGTTCCGCAAAAATATAGATTATTTCAACGCCAACTATAATGAAATTGTAACCGTCCGCCTTGAGGATGAAAAGGTGGGTCTGCCGGTTCGTTACAACGAGTGGCCCGGGCAAACCCTTATCGTTATTCCGCTTGGAAACGCCCAAGCGGGTTCTTTAAGCGCGGTCAATACAACGCCGCTTACCGCTCCAGAGACGCTGGAAGAAATGCGGAAAGAACAGGATATGAGTATAGAGCCTCGGCAGGACATGGTGGACTTAAAAGAGCGTGAAGCGGAGGAAGCTGAACAGAGGGCGCGGGCGCAAGAGCAGGCCGCCGCGCGGGAACGGGAAGCCGTCGAGCAGGAGCGGGAGCGGCTTGCGCGGGAACGGGAAGAGCAACAGGAGGAGGCTTCTGAGGATGCTGGAGAGGCCGTGCAACGTGAGCAGGAACTCGCGCGGCGAGAAGAAGCCGCCGCCCGGATGGAAGAGGACGCGCAACAGAATCAGGAGTTTGCCGAACAAAAGACCGCTGAAGCCCAGCGGGAACGGCAGGAGATAGCTCAAGATCAGCAGGAACTGATAAATAACGGGGGAGAAAGAAGCCGTACCGTTACGCTTGGCATCGTCCTCGACGCGGCGGCGTCATCGGCGTCATCGGCGGCATTGCCGCTGGGCAAGATCGTTCAAATTGACGCGGCTACCGGCGCGTGGATAAAAGACTCGGAAGACGTTTTGCTGAATCTAAGAACCGTGAATATTGTCAACGGTGGTATTATCGCTCTTTCCGCCAAAAGCGACTCAACGTCGTATAGATTGGTGAAGATAGCGCTTGACACCCTTGAAACAGTGGAGCGGGGGACGGATGCCATAAGCGTCCACAGCCTGCTTTGGGTGAATGGAAATGATCTGTACGCTATCAGCGGCGCGTCCGGTACCGCCGGCTTCTATATGGCGCGTTTTGACGCCAATCTGAAACTTCAGGCAACTTCTTCGGTTGAGGTTCACCCTTTCGCATCGGCGGTGTTCTATCAAAACAGGTTGCTTACCGAAAGGGCGGACGGCGGCGCTCTTTTCCTGAACCCGCAAACATTAGATGAACAACCTGCCCAATAACGATCAATGACGGCGGAAGATAAAACGCGGCTGGCCCTGCTGCTTGATACGGCAGGCGCTTTCCTGCGGGATTGCCATTGGCGGGAGAGGAAAGCGCCCCCCGTCTTTGAGGACGATGTACCGGCGGAACCCGGCGGCGACAGCCTTGAAACAATAGCCGTGGAAATCCATGAATGCAGGGCGTGCGGTTTGTGCGGTCTGCGTATTCTTCCCGTGCCGGGCGAAGGCGTCCCGCAGCCGCGTGTGCTGGTCATCGGCGAAGCGCCCGGTTCTGAAGAAGACGAACGGGGCAAGCCCTTTGTGGGCGTTGCGGGGCATCTTCTTGACCGTATGCTCGCCAGCGTCAACCTTTCCCGCACAACGAATTGTTTCATTACCAACACCGTAAAATGCCGCCCTCCGGGCAACCGCGATCCTTCGCCCGAAGAAACCGCGTCCTGCGCCCCGTTTCTTGCCCGGCAGATACGGGTACTGCGTCCGGCGTATATCCTCTGCATGGGAAGAATCGCGGCGCAAACCATGCTCCGCACCGGAGAGGGCATCGGACGGCTACGCGGAAAGTTCTTTGACTACACGCCGGAGTATCCGCCGGATAACAACGCCGCCATCGCGCCGGTCATTCCCCTCATAGCCACCTATCATCCCAGCGCCCTTTTGCGCGATGCGGAACTGAAGCGTCCCGCGTGGGAGGATTTAAAGAAGCTACTCGCGCGTATTCAAACCTGACGCTATCCGCCGTTATATTGATTAGGGGGCTATAAGCCCATATGCACTAATTTAACAAGCATTGCACATCTGATACCGTATTCCCCGCTTTCGTTTTTCACATTCAAGACGTTTCGCTATGCGCTCGTAATCCGCAAGTATACGCAAACCCAAATTAGCCCTCAATAGCAAATTAACGA
>JAITAW010000245.1 GCA_031283905.1 Treponema sp.
GGGGCATCTCCTGGATGTCGGCGCCGGCTCGGGCGGAATCAGCCATTATTTCGGTACGCATCCGTCAGGACGTTTTCAGGTAGAAGCCGTGGATGTGCGTGACATCCGGCTTGAGTGCGGCGGTTACCGCTTTAGTCTGGTGGCGGATACGAAGCTGCCTTTCGAGGACGCGAGTTTCGATGCGGTGTTGAGCAACCATGTGATAGAACATGTTGGCGATGACGCGGCGCAAGCGGAACATGTATCCGAGCTTCGCAGGGTACTGCGTGATGACGGCGTGGGATATTTGGCCGTACCCAATCGATGGAGGCTGGTAGAACCGCATTACCGTCTTGCGTTCCTCAGTTGGTTTCCTGAAGGCTGGCGTAGCGCATGGCTGCGCCTGTGGCGGAAGGGCGACTTCTATGATTGCCGCCCAATGTCGCGTGATGACTTGGAGCGAAGACTGGCGTCCGCAGGATTCCGTTTCGAGCAACTGCACGCTTCCGCGTTGCGAATCGATTTCGAGATTGAGCGCCCAAAGTCGCTGTTGTGGAGGCTTTTTCTAAGGTATATTCCTGATACGGTTTATGCGGCGGCAGGCGCATTTTTCCCTACGCTGATCTATCGCTTGACGCCCGTGAAGCGGCCGTCATGTGTATAAGAATATATGTCCAGAAGTAAAGGGTAATGCAAGGGTATCTGTATCGTGCGTACCCAAAGGCTTCCGTGCCGCGGCAGATCCACTAAACGATAAGGAACATCTTCCCAACTTGTCCGTATCTGTGCTATTATAAAATTATTAACGGAGCCGATAACTTTACTATTGTGGTTGAAAAGGGTCGGAGCGGCGAAATCTGCCGCCCGCGTTATGCGATAAACCTTCATACCGTGACCGGGCGACACGTTCAAAATTACCCAAGAGGAGACCGGCGAAACGCCGGGAAATTTCGAGTTCAGACGGGGTGGTTTGGTAATCGCCAACCGGGCGTACGGGACGTTGAACGGGATAAACCGGTACCTGAACTGCGGCGCGGATTATATACCGCGCCCGCGGACGGACCGTTTCGCCTTTTACGATAAAAACGGAAATAAGGTTGACATTGCCTGCGGGTTTGAGGATCTGAAAAGCGGTGAAAGTTCCGAAGCCGCAGTTTTTGCCGCGCTCCCTGATAAAGCACGAATTTCGGTGAGGATTTGCGTTAAGCGCAAGGACAAAGAAAGGTGTGAGCAATCCCGAAAAAGGCTGGAGAGCCGCGCGTCCCGCAAAGGCGGCAAGCCGCGGGAAAAGACCGCGGCGTTCAACGAGCGCATCACGGCCGTAACGCCGCTTCCGAATTCGGTTGCCGCCGACGAAGTCCTTGAAACATACCGCCTGCGCTGGCGGGCTGGGATCCATTTCAAGAGACTGAAGCCTATCCCCGACTTTGGCGGTTTGCCTAAGAAAAATCCGGTCGCTTCTGCTGTGAAAAACGAAAACGGGGAATACGGTACCAGATGTGCAATGCTTGTTAAATTAGTGCGTATGGGAAACATCATAAACTTAAGGAAGAACCACCGAAATAGGTTATTCTGGACAAGGAGCCTATGAGCCATTGGGAAGGATGATCGAGTTAATTTATAGTACAAAATCTTATTATCGGAGAAGCGCTAAAGAGCATGGCCCGGTTGCCGAGGAATGAGGAGCGCCGGACTCGGAAACGGCTTATGCCCTTGCCGAGTCCTCCCGCGCCCTGTCCAAAAAAGGATTAACTGCTACTATGGAGTTACGATACTATTTTCAGGCGATAGGGAAGGGAGGGATCGGCAGTGAGTAAACAGGATTAAAAGATTAAACCCTGAGGTATTCGGGGTTTTAAACCGGGACTATCTGTTGCAAAGCGGCTGCCCGGAAGACTTGGGCGCAAAAGCGCGGATATCCGCAAAAAATTTCTTTTTCCTCATGAAAACGGCTTGCATAAATGAAGCAAAAATTTTATAATGGATTACTTTTTGTTGAAGAGGATGCTATGGATATACAACTGCAAGAATTAATTGATAAGATAAAAAAGGACGGCATTGCGTCCGCTTCTGAGGAAGCGGCGAAGTTGAAGTCCAAAGCCGAAGCCGAAGCTAAGCGCGTCGTGGAAGCCGCGCAAAAAGAAGCGGGCGCGATTATCGCCGCGGCGAAAGCCGACGCCGAACGGACGGAAAAAGCCGGCGTTGCGGCGCTTGAACAGGCGTCCCGCAATTTGACGCTTGCGTTCAAAGGGGAAATTCAAAATCTTCTTGACGCCATTGTAAAAAAAGAAACGTCCAAGGCGTATACGGAAGACGTCATCAACGCGGCATTGCCCGATATTCTGAAAGCGTGGGCAACGAAAGGAAGCGACGCGCTTGCCGTACTCGTAAGCGAGCAGGATATTAAGAAAATTGAGGGCTTTTTTGACGAGAAACTTGCTGGCGCTTTGAAGAAAGGCGTTGAACTCAAATCCGACAGAAATCTCTCCTCGGGCTTCCGCATCGCCGAAAAAGACGGGTCCGCCTACTACGATTTCTCTGCGGATGCTGTAGCGGAGTTGTTCGGCGCCTATCTTAACCCCCATTTGGCGGAAATCCTTAAGACGGCGGTCAAAGCCGGAGGGCAATAAGCGTGGCGGCTTACTATTATTTAATACCCCAGCTTCCAAGTTTGAGCTACAATGCGCCGCTTCCCATGACGAGTCAAGCCTTTCTTGATCTTTGCAAAAAGGAACTGTCATCATCCGATACGCCGCTTCTTGATCTATGCGCGCTCGATCCCGATACAAGACAGGGCGAAGTACCCGCGTACGCGGAAAGCGCGCCGGCTTCTTCATCCGGGTTCGTTGACGCGTGGCGTGCATGGGAGCGGGCGCTGCGGCTGAATCTTGCACGGTACCGGAGTCAGAAACTCAAAAGGGAAGGCGGAATCGTTGAACCGCCCGCGTACCCCGCAGATGCGGCTGCTGCGGCAAAGGCGGCGGTCGCCATAGAATCGCCGCTGGAAGCCGAGCTTTTTTTGGATCAAGCCCGCTGGAACGCGATTGAAGCCATTCAAGGATTGACCTATTTCGGTGAGAATGCCGTCTACGCATATCTTCTCAAACTGCGTCTCTTGGAACGTAAGGCTTTGTTCAAAGCGGAAGAAGGGTTTGCTGAATATAAAATGTTGTACGCTGCCATT
>JAITAW010000262.1 GCA_031283905.1 Treponema sp.
AGAAAAATGGCGCCAATACCAAAGCATAGAGTACATCGTTTCCGCCGACCGTGCCATCCTTGACGTTGCAGCGCGGCTCCGCGAGGAATTTTTGTTCCGCATTTACCGTGCAGGTAAAAATTCCATCGAAAAGGGAAGTCGGGATAACTGGACTTTGACGCCAAAACGGATAGCGGCGATAGAAGCCGAATATGAGCAGTCCGTAAAAGACAAAAGGACTGAAGATACCGGTGACAGCCGGCTTGGAGGCTATTTCAGAGCCGGGTTGCCCATTGAATACTGGGATAAGTTACACACGCCCGAAACCCGCGATCCTCGCGGATACATCGTCCCTGCCGGTCAGGCGGATTTCCTTACGGCCACAAAATTCATCAATGCGCTCCTGAAAGCGGGCGTTGACGTGCATCGTGCCACAAGCGGCTTTTCGGTTGCCGGTAAAAATTACCCTGCCGGTTCATACGTAGTAAAAGCCGCACAGGCATTCCGCCCGCACCTGCGCGATATGTTCGAGCCGCAAGACCATCCCAACGATTTCCAATATCCGGGCGGCCCTCCCAAACCGCCTTATGACGTGGCCGGTTATACTTTGGCTTTTCAAATGGGCGTGCAATTCGACCGTATCCTTGACGGTTTCGACGGGCCGTTTGAAAAAATAAACGGCTTGGTAAAAACCCTGCCGGGAAAGGTGAACAACCCGGCAAAGCCTGCCGGTTATTTGCTCAGCCATCAGGTGAACGACGCTTTTACGGCAACAACCAAACTGCTGGCCGCCGGAGAAGAGGTCTATTGGCTCAAACAGCCTTTCGCTGCCAACGGCAAAACCTATCCCACAGGCACGATATATATTCCCTCCAAATCTTCAACCCTTGCGCAAGTGCAAAAACTTGCCGGTGAAACCGGTTTGGATTTCGACGGCATTGCCGCCAAACCGCAGGGCGATGCATTGAAACTCAACAAAGCGCGCGTGGCTTTATGGGACAGGTACGGCGGCTCGATGGATTCGGGTTGGATTCGCTGGCTTTTTGAACAGCAATTCCCGCTCCCCTTTGAGGTGGTTTATCCGCAAACGCTTGACGAGGGAAACCTGAGCAAAAAATATGATGTGCTGATTCTTCCTCCGGGCGCTTTCTCCCAAAGAGACGGGCGAGGGTCCAGGCAGTCTTCTTTCGATAATGTGCCGGACGAATATAAAAACCGCACAGGCAATATAACTTTGGAAAAAACAGCGCCCCAACTGCGCAAATTTGTCGAGGAAGGCGGCGTGGTATTGGCGCTCGGCAGTTCTACTGAGTTCGGGAATTATCTGGAATTGCCCGTGGAAAACGCGCTGACGGACGACGAGGGTAAAAGGCTTGGTTCCGAAAAGTATTACATACCCGGCTCCGTTTTGAGGGTAAAGGTGGATAACACCCAACCTATAGCTTACGGTTTGCCCGAAGACTTAGATATTTTTTACAGCAACAGTCCTGTTTTCCGGCTGAAGCCCGAAGCCAGGGAGAAAGGCGTGAACAGCATTGCCTGGTTTCCAACTGCCGAGCCTCTGCGCAGCGGTTGGGCTTGGGGGCAGGAATATCTGAAAGGTACTACTGCAATCATCGAAGCGCAAGTAGGCAAAGGCAAAGTATTCCTCTTTGGGCCCGAAGTGACTTTCCGGGCACAGCCGCACGGTACCTTCAAGTTCCTGTTCAACGGCGTCTATTCCGCCGGAGCAAAGGACGTAAAATTAAAATGAAACAATTATTAATACTGATGTTATCGCTCATCGCCCTAACATCGTGTTCGCAAAAGGAAAAAGAACCCGCGTCTAAAAAAGACGCGGCTCTTTCCGTTATTTACAACCGTAAGAGCGTGCGCAGCTACACCTCGCAACCGGTAAGTGAAGAAGATGTGCAAACGCTGCTCAAAGCGGGATTTTCCGCCCCTTCGGCAAAAGACATTCGCCCGTGGGAATTGATTGTGCTTGACAACCGCGCCGCGTTGGATAAGTTAGCCGAAGATGGTTTGAAGGGTTCCAGAGTTATTCTTCACGAAGCTCCGCTGGCGATTATCGTTTGCGGCGATACGGTAAAATCTACCCGTTGGAGCCTCGACTGTTCGGCTGTTACCGAAAATATCTTGCTTGCCGCCGAAGCTTCCGGTTTGGGCGCGGTGTGGCTTGCTGTGTTTCCGTGGCGCGACAGGATTGAAAGAGTTGTGAAAACGTTGGATTTACCTCCAAATATATTACCTTTGGCGGTTGTGGCGGTGGGACATCCCAAAGGAGAGTTTACGCCGAAAAACAAATACGATGAGAAGAAGATACATTGGAATAAATGGTAATTTTAAACGCTAAAACAGATACTGCAAGATGACAAAAAGCCTGTTCACCCATTTGGAGTGCGCTTTGTGCGGCAAAGAACATTCTAAGGAAAAAGTAAATACCGTATGCGAAAATGCGGAATGTAGGGGCATTTTATCGGCTCAATACGACTTTTCCCGTAATACGCTGACAAAAGAAGAGTTGAAAAACCGTCCGGCAACGCTTTGGCGGTACAAAGAGTTCCTGCCCGTGTCGGACGAGCGAAACATTGTCAGCCTGGGTGAAGGCTTTACGCCCATATTGCAGCTCAATAACTTAGGCGAGCATACCCGCGGCAAGCAGGTATTGCTCAAAGACGAATCGAACGAGCCTACCGGTTCGTTCAAATCCCGCGGATTGAGTGTAGCCGTATCAAAATCCAGGGAATTAGGAGTCAGGGAACTGGTTATCCCCACTGCCGGCAATGCGGGCGGAGCGCTGGCAGCGTACTCCGCCCGCGCCGGTTTAAAGGCGCACGTTTTTATGCCTGAACTCACGCCCCGGGCTTTCAAGGCGGAAGCCCGCCTGTTTGGTGCAAACGTAACCGAAGTGGATGGAAATATCAGCGATTGCGGAAAATTGGCAAACGCCCTGGCTGCCGAAAACGGCTGGTTTGATGTTTCGACCCTCAAAGAACCTTACCGCCTCGAAGGGAAAAAAACAATGGGATATGAAATAGCAGAACAGCTAAACTGGACGTTGCCCGACGTTATCCTTTACCCTACCGGGGGCGGCACGGGTATCATCGGTATCTGGAAAGCCTTCGGAGAGTTGGAGCAATTAGGATGGATCGGCGGCAAACGGCCGCGGATGGTTGCCGTTCAAAGCGACAGTTGCAACGGGATTCATCTGGCTTTCCAAAACAACGAAACAACCTCTACTTTCAAAGACAATGGTTTTACGGTAGCCAACGGCTTACGCGTACCCAAACCTTATGCCGACAGGGTGATATTGCAGGTGTTGCGTGAAAGCGGCGGCAACTCCGTCAGCGTTAGCGACGCCGGTATTCTGGCGGCATTGAAGGAACTGGCTTCCCGCGAAGGCTTGTTGCCCGCCCCGGAAGGAGCCGCGCTTTGGCACGCCTATAAGGCGTTAAGCCAATCGGGGTGGATAAAAGACGGGGAGACGGCGCTGCTGCTGAATACCGGCAGCGGATATAAATATTTAGACAATATCGAGGAATGAAGTTGCACTGGCAAATTCTTCTGTCGCTCATTCTGGGCGTAATCTCAGGCATTTTATTGCCCGGGGTTACGCCCTCTGTTTCGTGGCTCGGCGACTTGTTTATCAATGGCTTAAGCATGTTGATTGTTCCCCTCATGTTTTTTTCGATAGCCAACAGCATTTGCAACATCCGGGAAACAAGTTTCAGTTTAAAGCGGCTATGGACAAAAACGTTCGCTTATTATCTGCTGACGATGATCATTGCTATTTTCACAGGCTTACTGTTGGTCAATCTGGTCAAGCCGGGAGACAACGTGCAATTGGAACTGGCCGGGAACATTCCCGAAAACCTGGGTCAGACCTCGCTGAAAGATGTTGTTGTGGGCTTCGTTCCGAAGAATATTTTCCATGCTTTCACTCAAAACAGCACGATACCGGTTATACTGGTTTCCTTTCTGGTCGGGTTGAGCATACCCAAAATATCCCCTGAGGGGAAATCGGCGCTGACGGCTTTCCTTAAAGGCGGATTAGAGGTAACGTTTATCATAACGAAGTGGATTATCCGTCTTTCGCCCATCGGCATTTTTGCGATTGTCGCCAAGCAGGTGAGCGCCGTCGGCGATGTGGCGGCATTGTTCCAGGTTATCCTGTTATATGCTTTGACGGTGGCCGTTGGGTTGGCTATTCATACATTTGTCTGGTTGCCGTTGTTATTGAGGCTCGGTTACGGCGTGAAGCCGTGGCAACATTTCAAGAATATGTCCACGCCTTTGCTTACGGCATTCGCAACATCTTCGTCCGGCGCAACCATGCCGCTTACCATGTATGCGGTGGAGCATAAAGACGGCGTTTCGTCCAAAATAACCCATTTTACCATTCCGTTGGGAACAACCATCAACATGGACGGGACTGCCCTGCTGGAATGTGTGGCCGTGATTTTCATAGCGCAGGCGTATGGCATAGAGCTTTCGGTTGCACAACAGGCGTTGGTTGTATTTACCTCGCTTCTCTGCGCCATCGGCGCGGCGAGCATACCTATGGCGGCATTGGTTATGATGGCGCTGATATTGAATGTAGTGGGCCTGCCTCTGGAAGGCGTCGGTTTAGTCATAGGAGTGGACAGGCTGTTGGATATGATGCGCACCGCCGTAAATGTGTATGGGGATACTTGCGTTGCCGTGATGGTGGCGAAATCGGAAGGCGAGAAACTTCCGATTGACGTATGAAGGTTCAAAAGACACAAGACAATAGACAAAAGACACAAGACAATAGAAGACGGAAATAGATAAGAAAGATTAAAAAGACCTTTTCCTGTATTGCATCTTTTGTCTTGTATCTTTTGTCTGAAGAAATATACCTTAAATGTGGTATTTCAGGGTAAGCAAAAGCGCCTTATTTTTGTGCCCTGATACGAAACGACCCAATATTTATCCTATGGATATGTTTAATAAGGCATTAAGCGTCAAGTTAATTATTAATTCAGGTCACGCAAAGTCATGTTTTTTGCGCGAGCCCCACGCACGGGAATGCGCGTGCCCCACGCACGGGAATGCGCGAGTCTCACGTACGGGAATAGTCAAGGCTACGAAAACGGTAAGCCTGCGTAACATAAATTATCAAGAAAAAATAAAAAAGCAATGAGTAAAATTAAAGTGAACGATAAGGAGCAAGAGGTCACACTTCCCTTATCTCTAAATGAACTTTTCAGGTTGAATAAAGTCTTGCAACCCGATATGGTATCGGTACAGATCAACGGAGAGTTTGTCCGTCGTGAAAATTTCGACAACACCTCAATTAATGACGGCGACGAAGTGGATTTTCTTTACTTCATGGGAGGAGGACGGTAATGGATTTCACTGCGGAGCAGGTAGAACGGTATAGCCGCCATATCTTGTTACAGGATATTGGCGTGGAAGGGCAGGAAAAAATTAGAGAGGGCAAAGTCCTGGTCATCGGGGCGGGAGGGTTAGGAGCCCCGGCCTTACTCTATTTGGCCGCTGCCGGGGTTGGCACATTGGGCATAATAGACGGAGATACGGTCGATTTGAGCAACCTTCAACGGCAGGTCATCCATTTTACGCCTGATGTAGGCAAAGCCAAAGTAGTGTCGGCAAAAGAAAAGATAAACCAGATCAATCCCGATGTAAACGCCGTAACATATAACGAGTTCTTCAGGGCGGACAATGCTTTTGAAATTATCAAAGATTATGATTTCATTATAGACGGAACAGACAGTTTTCCCGTTAAATTCTTGATTAACGACGCCTGTGTGCTGGGAGGAAAACCTTTTTCGCATGGAGGCATCCTGCGTTTCGACGGGCAAACGCTTACGCACTTACCCGGTACGGCCTGCTACCGCTGCGCGTTTCACAGCCCTCCGCCTCCCAACGCCGTGCCAACCTGTTCGCAAGCAGGGGTATTGGGGGCAATAGCCGGCATGTTGGGTACCATACAGGCCGCCGAAGCCTTAAAGTATTTAACCGGTACCGGCGATCTACTCACAAACAGGCTGTTGACGTTCAATGCCAAGTCGATGAATTTCAGGACGGTGAAGCTAAGTGAAAACAAGCGTTGCCCGGTTTGCGGCGAACATCCCACGATTGACGGATTGGTAGAATCGGAGCAGGCGGCCTGCGAATTGAAAAAGAGATAGCCCATGATACAAATCCCAAAACATATAATAGAGTCGATATTCAAACAGGCTTACGAGGAGTTGCCCAACGAAGCCTGCGGGCTTCTCACCGGGATCGACGGCGTTGTGCATAAGCAACATGCCCTGACCAATATCGACCGTAGCCCGGAGCACTTTTCTTTCGATCCGCAAGAGCAGTTCGCCGTGCTAAAGGAAGCCCGCTCCTGCGGACAAAAGATACTGGCCAATTATCACAGCCATCCCGCTACGCCTGCGCGTCCGTCGCAAGAGGATATAAGGCTGGCCTACGATTCCGGTATTATTTACGTCATTGTTTCTCTTGCCGAAGAGACGCCCGACATAAAGGCTTTTGCTTTGGATGGGAGTTGTATGCGCCCGCATGAGATAAAGATAATATAGGGCCGGTTATCATTTCACCGCTTACACCGGAATAGGGTTGATAAAAATGGAATCTAACAAAGTAATAAGAGTTGTAAGCAGGAGCAGCCCCCTCTCCTTATTGCAGGTTGGGGAAGTCTTTTCTTTTCTGCCGCATGTCAGCTACAATTTGGTGAGTATGGAGTCATTCGGAGATAAGCATAAGGAAATCTCATTGATGGATAACATTGCAGGCGATTTTTTCACCCGCGAATTGGACGCCGTATTGCAAAACAACGAAGCCGACATAGCCGTTCATTCCGCCAAAGACCTGCCTTACCCTTTGCCTGCGGATCTGGAGCTATACGCCCTGACCGAAGCCGTAGACAAGACCGATTCCTTAGTCAGCCGGGGAAACCTGACCCTCTCTCAACTACCGCCCAACGCCAGGGTGGGCACGAGTTCCGCGGCGCGCAAAGCGGAGTTGCTGAAACTTCGCCCCGACCTCGCGATAGTCGCCATAAGGGGTACTATTGAGGAACGCATCGCGCAAGTTGATAATAATGATATAGATGCGCTTATTGTGGCAACCTGCGCTTTAATCCGTTTGAACCTGAGCCACCGCATTGCGGAGGCGCTTCCCTTCAAGACCCATGCTTTGCAGGGTAACTTAGCCGTTGTGGGAAGAAAAGGCAATGCAAAATTAAAAGCGGTTTTTTCGGGTTTCGATATACGGAAGAAATACGGGAAAGTGACCCTTGCCGGTTTTGGTCCCGGAAATCCCGACCTGCTAACGATTGGCGCCGATAAAGCATTGTCGAAAGCAGACATTATTTTTCACGACGATTTAATTGATATACGTTTTTTGGATAAGTACGCCGCCCAAAAAGTGTATGTAGGCAAGCGGAAAGGCAAGCACAGCCATCATCAGGATGAAATCAACGAACTTGTTTACCGGGCAGCCCTATCGGGCAATAATACAGTCCGCCTCAAGGGGGGCGATCCGATGATTTTCGCCCATGGCCGCGAAGAAATCGATTTCCTGAAAAGCCGCTTTGTAGAAGTAGAAGTTATTCCGGGCATATCGGCCGGCACAGCTTTGGCGGCATATACGCATATCCCTTTAACCCATAGAGGGGTTTCCTCCTCCGTCGCTTTCATTACCGGGCATTCCGGCAAATGCATCCAAACGCCTTGCGCCGACACTCTGGTGTATTACATGGGAGGGGAAAACATGTCGCGGATAGCCGGGGAACTCATCCGAAACGGAAAGAGCGCCGGCGCGCCGGCGGCATTGGTATATAACGTATCTCTTCCCGGCCAGAAGGTATTTTACACTTCGCTGGAAGAACTACAATATTCCGTCATGAAATACCCCGCGCCCCTACTTATTGTGGCGGGAGAAACGGTGGCGCTCGAAAGCCGGGAGGCAAACAGGCAGAAAGTGCTTGTTACAGGCACCGTTTCCACAGATTACGGCGGTTTGGGGAATATAATCCATACGCCCCTGATAAAAATAGAAAAAATGCAAAGGAACAGCGCCTGGGATGCTTTGCTCCCGGAGATAGGCGCTTACGACTGGATTATCTTTACCAGCCGTTACGGGGTGCGCTTTTTCTTTGAAATGCTGGAGGAATCGCAATTCGATATACGGTTGTTGGCTGCTGTGAAAACGGCGTCGGTGGGAAAAACGA
>JAITAW010000274.1 GCA_031283905.1 Treponema sp.
GTCCCGACGCGCTTGTGGAGCCGGAAGAAGTGGCGGACGCCTTTACCGCGCTCTATAACGCGGGTAAGGCCCGCGTATTCGGCGTTTCAAACCAGAACCCCATGCAGATACGGCTTCTACAGAAATACGCGCCCCTGCCTATTGCCGTAAACCAGCTCCAGTTGAGCATTACCAATGCGAATATGATTTCTCAGGGGCTTCATGTCAATATGCTTGACGATGCGGCGGTGAACCGGGACGGCAGCGTACTCGACTTCTGCCGGCTCAACGACATCACCGTTCAGGCGTGGTCGCCTTTCCAGTACGGCTTTTTTGAAGGGGTATTCCTGGGCAGTGAAAAGTTCCCAAAACTGAACGCAAAAATTGATGAAATCGCGGAACGCTACGGCGTGTCGAACACGACCATAGCTGTTGCGTGGATTCTGCGGCATCCGGCGCACATTCAGCTCGTTACCGGCAGCACGAATGAAGCGCGGATTAAAGATTGTGTTAAAGCGGCTGAAATTACCCTGACAAGGGACGAATGGTACGCCATATACATGGCCGCGGGAAACACGCTGCCGTGAACGCCGCCGGTTTGCGCCGCAACGAGAGGCGGTGTGCGCATTGTGAATTACGGCGCGGGGTGAAGCCGGCATGATAGGGCCTCTTGTAAACGCTCTTGCCATCGCGGTATGTTCTCTGATCGGCTGTTTTATGGTCAGGGGCATACCGCAACGGTTTGAAGAAATCATCAAAAAAGCCGCAGGGCTTGCTGTTGTATATATCGGGCTTAAAGGAGCGTTCGAGAGCCGGCATACCCTGCTGCTCATTATGAGTCTGGTCATAGGCGCGTTCATAGGCGAATGTATCAACATCGACTCGTTTATGAACCGGTTCGGCGGCTGGGCTGAAAAGAAGCTCGGTATGAGCGGCGGCACATTCTCGAAAGGATTTGTGTCCGCAAGCATCCTTTTCTGTACCGGTTCAATGGCGCTTGTCGGGTCCATTCAGAGTGGGCTTCAGGGCAACCACGAGACGCTCTTCGCAAAATCCATTCTGGACGGGTCCATGTCGATTGTGTTCAGCGCGTCTATGGGCATAGGCGTGCTTTTTTCCGCCATTCCGGTACTGGCGTATCAGGGCGGCATCGCGCTTGCGTCAATGGCGATCAGCGGACTGCTTACAACGGACATCATCACGGAAATGTCCGCCGCAGGGAGCCTCGTCATTACGGCCATCGGGTTTAACTTTCTGGGCGTCAAAGAAATAAAAGTCGCAAACCTCATACCCGCCATGTTCATACCGTGGGTATGGCTGGGCGCAACGTTCCGTCCGTAGCGGCGGTTTTATAGAGTTGCAAAACTGTGGGTAGAAGGAGCGTAGCGACTGCCCTAAACGAACGGAATTCCGGAGCCGCCGGATGGCGGCGGAACGCATACGTACCCTGTTAGGCGCGGTACGGGCATACTCCATTATTTTATTTACTATTTTTATTCCTATATTTTATTGTATAGTGGTTCCACTTCTTTTTTCCATGTTTTATTTCTATCTTTTAGACCCCATTTTGATTCTAAAAGACTCCTTTTCTCTCTCAAAAAGCCAATGTCCATTCTCAAAGAGCCAACCTCCTCTCTCAAAGACCCTCGTTTGACTCTTTATGACAGAAAATTGGTTCTCCGCGACCAACCTTGACTCTTTTAGACCCCATTTTGACTCTCCGAGATCCGATTTCCACTCTCCAAGTCCCAAAATCCACTTTTTGAGAACCAATTTTGATGCTTTTTATCTATAACTGTATATTTTTTATACAAATAATCCGGCGGCAACAGCCGCCATCCCATTATTGCTCTAAATTTATTATTTTATCATATTTTTTATTCTCTTCTTCCAATAATTTTAATTGATTATTTTGTTTTTGTACTTCCAACTCCAGTATTTCTTTCCGCATTTTTATTATACTTAATTCATTATCTACCTTAACAATTTTATTTACAAAAAGAAAAACCGTTCCGGTAAGTCCCAAAGCTCCCGCAACTATTATTGTAGCAATTCCCATACAATTCCTCTCATATTTTTATAGTAACCGTTTACGCCACTATATACAGCGCTATATCTTCAATATATATATATTACTATGATATAGGAATACCCCGCGAACGGTTGCTTTTTATATTATATCCTTGAATTTTTATTATGCCAATATATTTCCAGCCAATTTTAACCCGTATTGCGCGTAATTGGAATGTAGCCGAAAATGGTTACGCCTGTGATGTTTAGTCAAATTTGGGACAGTTTCAATGTGCGCTGTTCAAAGGCGGTTTCCATAACTGGCAAATATTCTCTTGATCCATAGCAATTCCGTGTTATAAAAAGGCGGCGGTTTAAGGCAAACGGACGATAGCGGTACCCTCCGCCTGCTTCTTGTAGGCACAAAGCCATACGCCGTTCTTGATACCAACAACGAAGTAGAAAACAGACTCCGCCTGCGCCTTTGATACCAACGCTGAAGGATAGAACAGGCTGTGCCTGCACCGCGCCGAAGTTAGGGAACAGCCTATGGCTGAACAGGCTCTGCCTGTCATTCTTTTATGATACAGTTTTAAGCGCGCTGATGTCCTGAATGACCGCTTCTCCGGACGCCAGCAGCGTTGAGGAGGTGTCCTTGATCTTCCCGATCAAGATGCCTATTTCATTGAGCGCCTCCAACACCTGATTCCCGCTGGAATCTTGGACGGACATAGCGTTTTGTATGGACAACTCCTCGTTCTTTACCATGTCGACAAGAGCCGCCATTCGGTCAAACTGCTCCTGCGCATAGACGGAAGATTCTTTGGACGTGTCGATAAGCGTTTTGACGCCGCGCAGGTTGTCGGTTATTTTCACGGCCTGCTTTCCGGACGTGTCGGCCAGTTTTCGTATCTCCCCGGCCACCACCGCGAACCCCTTGCCTACGCCTTGCCCCGCGTGGGCCGCCTCAATCGCCGCATTCATGCCCAGAATACTGGTCTCATCCGCGATGTCTCCGATAACTTTACACGCGTCAATAAGGGCGTTGGATTGCTCGGACATACGGTCTATGACTTCTCCAATCTTATAAAGCCGCCCCTTCCCGTCCGATGAGGAGACGTTCAACTTCAGTACGGTTTCGGCGTTGTGATCCAGATTCACACTGATAGACCGGATGTTTTCCACCATCCGCGCTATGACTTGGGATGAGCGCGACACATAATCCGCGGTTTCGTTG
>JAITAW010000276.1 GCA_031283905.1 Treponema sp.
GGGGCATCCTTGGGCTTCCGCCCGGCGTTGGGAGGCCTTACCGTGGGCTTCCTTTCCGGTATACACTCCGATTTCCCTGTTCCACTGCGGTTAGCCGAAACATGATAGTCATATAATCCCTTTATCAAGTAAAAAATGTCAATAGGCTGTTTCAAGAAAAGCCGGTTTTTGCCCGTTGTAGGCACCTTATCTTGGCTGTTCGCAGGATATTTGTTACCTGCATAGTTTTAAGGAGGTTTCATTTATAGCATGGATTTGCCTCACGCGAGGCTTAAGTTGTTGACAGTGGGATACTATATTCCCCTTATCTTTTTTGCCTGCATCTCATTAAACTAGGATTCCCTTCCTCTTTACGAGATTCTTGATGAAATACTGAAACTTTATCTGTTTGAAAACCTCAACGCGGACAAGATCACCGAACGCGGCTATGACCGGGAGCTTACATCATGGATTATCAAGACATGTGCTCATGCCGAGTTCAATCGACGGCAAACCTCACCAATACTGAAAGTATCGCAGCGCGCGTTCGGCATAGGCCGCCGATTGCCCACGCTGTTTCGAAGCTGCGTAGTCAAGACACTATCGTTTTTCGGATAAATTCGCCATTTTCTTTGAGGATTTCCCGGGCGCGTTCAAAATCACATTGGTTGACAATCATCACGATAGCGGGTTTCACCTTGTTATTCGTCTCGTTCAAAACGGCGTCAGCCCGTTCATAATCCACGCCGGTAACGCGCATGACGATGCGACGAGCGCGGTCTACGAGTTTCTTGTTCGTCGTCAACACGTCAACCATCAGATTCTTGTACACCTTGCCTATCTGTATCATCGCTCCGGTAGAAATCATATTTAGGATGATTTTCTGCGCGGTACCTGCTTTGAGCCGTGTGGATCCGGTAAGCGGTTCGCTTCCCGCGTCCACCTCGATACGGGTTTTGGCGATTTTGCCTATTTCGCTGTTATAGTTACAGGCAATGGCAACGGTCTCTGCTCCAAGCGCGTTGGCATATTCCAACCCGCCTATCACATAAGGTGTTCGTCCGCTTGCAGCTATCCCGATGAAAACATCTCTTGCCGAAAAGCCCAGGCCTTTTAAGTCTTCTGTGCACAATTTTTTGGAATCCTCGGCCCCCTCGACAGCCTTTACGAAGGCGCGCTGTCCACCCGCGATAAGCCCGATAACCATGTTGTCATCCACACCGAAAGTCGGCACACATTCCACCGCGTCCATCAGGCCGAGTCGTCCGCTCGTCCCTGCTCCAGCATAAATTAGCCGCCCGCCCAGCCTGAACTGCCGTGCAACAATCTCAATCGTCTGAGCTATCTCCAGCAGCGCCTTTTCAATAGCCTGAAACACCTGCACATTCTCATCGTTCATCATCTTGACGAACTCAAGCGGTGTCATGAGGTCAAGGTTCGCCGTTTTGGGATTCGGCGTTTCCGTTGTAAGATTTTCAAGCATTATTTAAGCCGCTCCAGCATATCTTCTTTGTAACCAAAGAACCATGTCAAGATGAAACCGGCGATATAGGACACGATGAGTCCGCCCAAGTACCAGTACCATTTGTCAATCAGCGGCAACATCAAAAGACCGGAAACGCCAAGCGCCTTTGCGCCGACTTCCGCGCCGGTTGACGCGGCAAAACCCAGCAATGCGCCACCAAAACCCGCGCCCGCACATGCGGTGATGAACGGAGTAAACAACGGTAGCGAAACGCCGTAAATCAGCGGCTCGCCGATACCCAAAAAGCCTATCGGGAGAGCGCTGGAAATGATACCTTTTAGTTTCTTGTCTTTCGTCTTGAAATATATGGCAATCGCCATGCCTACCTGACCCGCGCCAGCCAGCGCGAGAATCGGCAGCAACTCGGTGTACCCATGCTCCGCGATAAGCTGGGCGTGTACCGGCGTAAGCCCCTGGTGAATGCCAAGCATAACAAGCGGCAGAAAGAGCGAAGAAAGCAGGAAACCGCCGATTATACCGCCCTGTTTCAGCGCAAAGTCTATGAGCACAAAGGTGATGCCTTTCATCAGCAGCGCGGAAACGGGCATGATGACGATAAACGCCGCGATAGAACCTAGAATCACCGTGATAAACGAAACAAGGAATAAATCAAGCGCGGCGGGGATTACTTTACGTACCGCCTTTTCAATCAGGGTGTAGATATAGGCGGTAAACACAACGCCTATTATACCGCCGTAACTGGGAGCAAGCGCAATACCCAAGACCGGTACGACAACGCCACTCAAAACGGGCAGGTAGTTAATCGCGCCGGTCAGCAGGCCAAGTATTGGAGAACCGCCGAATTCTTTAGCCGCGTTGTAACCGGTTACGAGATGCAGCGCGCCGCCGATTGTGCCACCCATCGCCGCAAACAGGACGAACCAGGGGTTGGATACAACACCAGGGAAAAGCGTCTTGCATACATTCACAACCGCAGTAATAAGCCCGCAGGCGATAAAGCCGGGAATAATCGGTATAAAAATATTACCGATATGCCGGAACGCGGCATGTACCGATGTTTGCTGTTTCGCCTTTATCCTGGCCTTTGTCTCGCCAGCGACATTACGCACATCCCCGTTAACCTCAGCGGACGCGACTATCCCGCTGACTGTAGCAAACGCATCCCGCAGCCGCTGCGCATGGCCCGGCCCTAAGATAATCTGAAACTGCTCGCCTTCCACGACTCCAATTACGCCGTCGATGTTTTTCAGCGCATTTATGTCAACGGCGCTCTGGTCCGCCACATCAAGACGCAATCGCGTCATACAATTTGTAAACGATAAAATATTCTTCGCTCCACCTGAGTACTGTAAGATTTGCTTTGCCATCTGCTCGTAATTCATAACTTACCCGCCTTTATAAATTGTATTTCTTCTTTTGGCCTTATAAAATCGACAAGCGCTTTATACGGTTCAGGTATCTCGGCAACCCTAACAGAATTAGCGGTAACTGGCATATCCTTTCGCATTATGTGCAATTCGCCCTGATACCGCCCATAAGAGGGCATATCCATCTGAAGCGTTCCCCTCGCGCGCGTCTCGCCCTGAATAACCTTTTCAGGCGTAATCACACGGCGTGTATTTTCAAGCCGCCATGACACGCCGGTATCTTCTGTCCTGACGGTAAAAACTTTGTCAAAAAGCGTGTTTTCCAAAGCGCCATCGGTAAACGAAAGCGGCACGGTCAAAACGCCTTTTTTTTCATATGTTTGAATCCACGTGGCGTGTTCTTGGTAAAGCGTCCCTTCCGAACAAACCACCGTGCTTTCTGGCGACAGGTATTTTATCTCGACAAAATTACGGTAAACGTTTTTATAGCGCTGATGCTCCAAAGTGGGCAGTCCCAGAAAAAGCGGCGCACGGAATTGCCGCTCTCCCGGAATAAACGTATAGACCGGTAGCCCACGCCCGTTAAACAGCGCAGTCTGTATCAGAAAAAAATCACGCGTAAGACCGGTTTCCGGCCTCGGATAATAGTTATGCCAGCCCGCAAGATTGGGCAGCGCCAGTTCTTCAATATCGGCTTCGGTAACACAACTTGCGTTTACCGCGATCTGCAGACCGCTTTTCGTGATTTGTTTTATTTCCGTGTTGGAAAAGCCAAAATCAATACGCAGCCCGGTAACGCCGGCTTCGCGCAGTTCCGATAGGTCATCTATTGAAATATGCAGACGTTCAAACGTAAGCGGTGAAATATCGGCAAAAAAGGTAAATCCTCTTTGCCTATGTTTCTCCCGTAAATACTCTAGGTAGCTTTTAAGACCTTGGCTTTCTGGAATGTGCAAGGAAGTAAAAAGAAGTGTCTTGTCCTGTGTCCGCGCCGCGTCAAAAGTCAGAGTCCTTGTTTCTTCATTATCAGTCGGATATACACAAAACATCATTTTATAATTATGAAACAAAAAACCATACTCGTCAAGTGTTTTTTTTCATAATTTACGGCAATCTGCGGACGCAATAGTGGCAAGGGTATGGAGCTCAGCACAAGCCTTACCACTCCACAAAACGATACGGCGGACGTGGCTATGACAGAATCGCGCTGCGGGGTGGCTTACAGGGTTTTCCAGTGAAGCACTTTGCACGGAGGAAGCGGAGAAGGGATAATGCGGGGGGCGCATCATAAAAAAGTAACCCAAATCAATACAGACTATCCTGGAGCTATGCTATAGGAGGTAAACATAGCCTTAATTATGAATGAAAAAAAGCGGCCACTAAATAAGTGTGCCTACGTTACAAAAAGCCTTTCAGAAAGAAAAATCCGCTATCTTGGACGAATTTATCAAAACCACCGATTACAACAAAAAGTGCGCCTTACGGGTCTTGAATAAGTTGGATACCACGGAAACCTTAGTCTTCGTACAAGGTAAGGAGGTTAAACTCAAGCCCTCCCAAAAAAATCAGCCAATCAGAAGGGCAAAAGAATCTATACCGGTAAGGTTATCGATTCTCTCCGTCTCATCTAGCTATTTTTTTGGACAAATGCGGGAAACTTCTCGATCATCTCGTACGGTAACAAATGTCCTTCATCGCTCAATGGTCGGCCGTAAACCTTTGGTCCGACGGTATGATCCCCACTATCAGGGATAAACTGATGAACATTAGCTTGGCTACTAGCATCGACCGCTATCTAAAAAGACAAGGCCGTCCGCGCCATTTATGGCGGTTTTCAAGGGCAAAAGTCTCACCAAACCCGGAGATTCCCTGAAATATCGTATCCTTATCCGAACTTTTTACACATCGGAAGAGCGTAAACTACCTGGTTTTATCCAAATTGATACCGTTCACCATGTCTGTGGAACAGAAAAATGGCGCTTATGTCCGTGAGTATATCGGTTATGACCACATGGAATGGAAAACCATTCCACTGTCAACGAATTAATCCTCTAGAGAGAAATCCATCTATACTATAGTAAACAAGAGGGATTATCATGGAGAAAAAATGCGTAGAGATACTGATACATCTGATAAATCCACAATACTATGCGGAGAACCAAGAAACGGAAACAGGGCTTTACCCGGAAATGGAAGGTGACTTTCACAGAACTCATCTTTAATATTGGGCATGGTAAAGGAAAGCTCGCAAAATGTGCCAGAGCACTTTTTCCCCGAGTGGGGAAAGAGCATCTCCACATGAGTACCAAGCCTTCAGCACAGCCTGGCAAAAGAGGGGAAGCCCTAGAGGAGGTGTTCCAAATGACCGTAAGCGGTTCATATCATGAGGAATGGGAGCAGTAGTATGGATACCCAGTGTTGGTTCTGGACGGGAGCTTTATCCAAGTCCCCTCAGACCCGGAACTGGTGGCATACTATGGGGGACTGGGACACGAAAGGAACGGGGCCATCAGCATCGATGTGGGATGACCTTAAAAACGACATCATGGTGAATGCGAAGATAGCTCCGATAAGCAAGATCGAGCGGGGACTGGCGGAAGAACACCTGAAACCGCTGATGGGACCTGAGAGCTTTGAGCGTGGGAGGGAACTCATCATGTTTGACCGGAGGTATCCGTCGTATGAGATTATTAAGTAATTACAGGACAAAGAGCTAGCTGTAATACAGATACAGAAGGGGTTCATTCATGAACAGGAGGTACTGAAAGGGCGGGAAGGGTTTGTTTGTCTTGAGAAGAATGGGCATCGGATACGGGGGATACAGATAGAGCTTGACGGCGGGGAGAAGGAAACACTGATAACGAATACGGGAAAAAAAGACCTTAAGTATGAAGCGTTCGAAGAACTGTATCACAAGTGCTAGGGATATAGAGACAAAATACAAAACGGTGAAACAACGGCTTGATACGGAGAACTTTTCGGGAGCTAGTGGACAATATCAAGCATGATTTTTACGTGATGCTGACGGTGTCGAAGGTGCTGGTGAGTTTTATACGTGAAGCGAGCCGGAAAGTAAGGAAAAAAAGGGGAGAAACTGGGAAACAGATGATCAGGTGCCTGTGAATCATACAGTGTGGGTATTTAAGGACCGGTTGATAGAGGTAGTGATAGAAGAGAAACGGTGGATACGGAGGAAGCTAATGAAGGAGTTGGTTCAAGAGCTAGAACAGAGTGTAGTACCGGTACGATTAAATCGAGAGGGAGAGCGAAAAGAGTATCATCGTAAAGCCAGGCTTTGGACTTGACCCCATTAGGTAGACAGGATTAAGCGACCTGTCCTGAGTTAAACCCATCAGGCCATAGTCAAGCGCCGAATGGATACGAATCCGGTTATACTATGCCTCAAGATACATAAACACCGAGCCTCTGACCTCTGCCTCCGCATGCCTGCCCTCCAGCGTTTCCAGTTCCCCTTTGAGGGGTTTGAAAAAAGATTCGGCGCACGCAAAGGCCTGAGCAATTGCCCGTGCGGCTCATGCTCTGGCGGACGGTCGGACACCGTTCCCCCAGACGAGTCCGAAAGGCTTCCGCGCCATACTGCGTTCCCCGGTCCGAATGAAATAGCAGCCCCTCCTGGGCCTTCCGGTGAGCAACGGCCATTTCCAGGGCGGGGATGGCCGTATGCTCGCTCTCCAGGTCGGCGCCTAGGGCCGTTCCGCTTTTCGAAGGCGGGTTTTTTATGCCCTCCAAAGTCTCGGTTTCGGGGAGTCCCCAGGGTTTCGTACCGCTCATTTTTTACACCATAAATTCAAAATCATTTTGCCCCATGGACAGCGCGTCCTACGGACGCGACGACCCCGCCGCGGACGGGCTTATCTATCTTTAATTCCGCATCCAAAGCATATTTTAAATTATTTAACGAGGTTTCGTATATTTCCCGGCCTAAAACGCTTAAGTTCCGCGTCATTACTTCGTATTCTCTACGGCTCATGTTTACCGCCTTTTCTACTGCAGGACATAGGGCGTCATCGTAAATAACGCTGTTTGCTTCGGTAAACCTTCCTACGGTGCAAAACTTCCTGTGTATCACTAAGGGCTTAACAAACCCGTAACTTAATTGATAGGAACCGGAAGCCTTGTTGGTATATTCAACCGACGCGGGGTCTATCAACGCAAGTATAAAATCGGATTTTTCAACTTCATGGTATAATCTGAATAACCGATAAATCCTAAAGTTTGAATATTATCCGTGTATTTGGAGGGTACGACAAAAGTATTATCACCGACTATTTTAATTTTATAATGGGTTATATTTTTTCAGCGCAAGTATTCACATATATTCTCAATCAGGTTTAGGTTTCTCCGCCTTACGCTGTCTGTAGTTCCAAAAGCAATAAACTCGGTAACTTGCGATTTCTGATGCAGGGAAACCGCGCCGAAATAATGCGAGTTTACAACCAATGGCGGTTCCCTGTCAAAACAATCCATTCTTACAAGGCTTATTATTTTGTTTGTTTTGATATAACCATCCGTGGCATCATCATTACTATGGAT
>JAITAW010000308.1 GCA_031283905.1 Treponema sp.
TCATTGCGGAGGCTTGCCGCGCAAGCCCGTTTGCTACCGTTTTTGGTTAGCGCCCCGCCGGTTTTATCCGGCGCAAAGAAACGACCCGGGGCGCGGTATTAGACCCCGCCGCGAATAAATTGCGGAACGTTGGGACAACGCCTGCATTAAAAGGGGAGGTGGATAATCTGGAAGGGATGCATACGAAAAAGGAAGTAAGGAAAAAGACTTTCAGCCGCTTTTTCCAGAGCCTTTCCCATCGAACGAACCACAGGTTCGCGTCAACCGGATTTTGGGAAAGGCGCTGGAGACTAGGATTTTTTTTTATACTGTGCTAGACTTTCTTCATGGATAATTTCAAAAATACATCCACGGATGTTGCATCCGTGGATGCGCCTACAGACACCCTTCCCTCATGGAACCTCGAAGCGATCTATCCATCTTTTGACTCACCTGAATACAAGCGTGACATCGCCCTGCTTGAGCGACAAACCGCTCTGTTGCTGGAATTGCTCAAAAGCTCGTTGCCATTTAACGAGGCTTCCACACTGAAAGCGATCCGCGCGTGGGAAAACGCTGCGGACACTGCGGAAAACGTGATGTCCTATGCGGAAGCTGTCTACACAGCCGACACCCGTAACGGCAGGGCGCTCGCTGAAATAAACGCCGTTGAGACGGCAAGATTGCCGCTTGGCAAGGCCGCGATCATCCTCCGGAACAAACTCGCTGAAATTGAGGATTGGGAGCGATTATTCCGTATGGACAAAGCCCTTGAGCCCTACGGGTTTTTTATTGCCGAAGCCGTGCGCAAAGCCCATTTTCAAATGACGCCGAAAATGGAAGACCTTGCCAACGACCTCGCGCGATCCGGTGCGGACGCTTGGCAGCGCCTGCATGAGGCGGTTTCTTCTACCGTTGGCGCGGTTGACGGCAAGTGGAAAACCGTCACCCAACTGCGCGGTATGGCGGCGGACAGGGACCGTTCGGTGCGGGAGAAGGCGTACAAAGCGGAGCTTGAGGCGTGGCGGAGCGTTGAAATTCCGCTTGCCGCCGCGTTAAACGGGGTAAAAGGCGCGGCGATTGCTATGGACACGCGGCGGAACTGGCGCACCGCTGCAGGCGAATATCAGCCTCTGCAAAAAGCGGCGTTTCAGTCGCGTATAAGCGAAAAAACGCTTGCTTCCCTTATCTCCACCATGGAACATGCCCTGCCGTTGTTCCGCAGGTATCTCACGATAAAGGCGGCGGCGCTCAAAATTCCCGTATGCGCGTTCTACGATCTTTTCGCGCCTGTTGGCGAAGGGCGGCGATGGACGTTTGACGAGGCGTCCAAATTTATCGTGGACCAATTCTCGGCTTTTGATCCGGCGATGGGCGCGTTCGCGCGAACGGCTTTTGACGCGCAGTGGATAGATGCCGGAATACGGGAAGGTAAAGTAGGCGGCGCGTACTGCGCGGATTTCCCGCTTGCGGGAGTTTCCCGTATTCTCTGTAACTTTGACGGTTCTTTCGATAGTGTGAGTACCGTAGCGCATGAACTTGGGCATGCCTGGCACCATGACGTTATCAAGTCCCTGCCCCGTACGCAGGCGGCGTATCCCTTGACGCTCGCGGAAACCGCGAGCGTATTTGCGGAAACCCTCATTTTTGAGGGCGCCTGTGCAAAGGCGTCATCCAACGCGGAAAAACTTTTTTTAATAGAAGCAAACCTCAAAGACTGTTGTCAGGTCATTGTCGATATACTATCCCGTTTTTATTTTGAAAAGGCGCTGTTTGAACGGCGCGCCACGGCGGAGCTTTCACCGCCGGAACTATGCGCTCTTATGCTTGACGTGCAAAAGAAAACGTACGGCAACGGACTTGATAAAAACCTGCTGCATCCGTATATGTGGGCGGTGAAAAGCCATTATTACAGCGCGGCGCTGGGGTTCTACAACTACCCTTATGCCTTTGGGCAGCTTTTTTCACTTGGCTTATACGTTGCGTACTCAGAGCATAAACAAGGTTTTGCCGAGAAATACAAAGCCATGCTTGCATTGACCGGCAGCGCAACCGTTGAAGACATCGCCTGTTCCATTGGCTGTGATGTTGAAGACGGCGCTTTCTGGCGAAAAAGCCTGAATATATTGGAGAAGAGGGTTGACGAATTTGAAGTGCGCGCGCAAAACTGAACATATGCGGGAATGAATTGGAGGAATAGTATGAATGAACGTGTAGCGGTGTTAGGCGCGGGTGCGTGGGGAACCGCAGTTGCCAAGTCAATAGCTGACAAGGGCATTGATGTTGTCATCTGGGGGCTTGAAAGCGATGTAGTGGAAGACATAAATGAGCGGCGCGTCAATTCGCGGTTCTTGCCCGATGTTGGTCTTCCCGAAACGCTGACGGCGACCACGGATCTGACCGAAGCCGCCGGTAACCGGGAATTTCTTATTTTGGCGTCGCCTTCTCTGTTCCTTTTGAATACGGTGAGAAAAATTCTCGCCATTCCATCAATTCGGGACGGAGAAACAACTATCGCCGTTATCACCAAGGGTTTTTTATTAAGCCCCAAAGGGCCTCGGCTTATCCTTGAATTGCTGGAAGATTACCTTCCCGGTTTTTACCGGCATTCCCTTGTGTACATAGCGGGGCCGAGCCACGCCGAGGAAGTCGGTCGCGGAAAGATCACGGGCCTTATCGCGGCGAGCGAAAGCGCCAAGAATTCGATCCGTTTCAGAAATCTGCTCAAAAGCGAGCGGCTTTTAGTGTTCTCGTCTTTTGACGTCAAAGGCGTTCAGGTGGCGGCGGCCGCAAAGAACGTCATTGCCATAGCGTTCGGTATGCTCGACGCGCTCAAGACAGGCGTTGGTGATGTTGAAAGCGATATGTTTGGCGACGGCACCGAGTCCCTGCTCCTCGCCGCAGGCCTGAACGAGATACAGGCGCTTGGACACGCAATGGGATCGACCCATCCCGAAACGTTCACCTCAATCTCCGGCGTCGGCGACCTTGACGTCACCTGCCGCTCCGTCTGGGGACGGAACCGCAGATTCGGACGGGAAATCATCGAAAAGCGCATCCTTGAGCGGTTCAGCGATTTGGACGATCTGATAAACCGCATCAAAGAGGTGGGCTATCTGCCGGAAGGCGTCGCCGCAACCAAACATATAAAAGCTTTGGTGGAAAAATACAGACTCAAGATGCCGATAAGCATGGGACTTTATCAAATTTTGAACAGGGAAATCGAACCTACGGAATTCCTGAAGAATTTTTTGGACAGCTTGTCCTAGAATTATCTTAGAGTCTGTTCTAAAACGCGCCCTAGGAACACGCTGAGAAACTCGATGCTGTGGACTAACCTCCGATTCAGCGTCCCCGCGAACCTGCGGTTCGATGTATTTGCTCATTTCCTTATCGCTTTGTTTTATGGCCGGTTTTTCAGTGCGCCTCTAGGACGACAGTTTCTGGAACAGGCTCATTAAAAAGGAGAAAATGGAAAAAATGCCATTAGTTTATTCGTTTAACGTTTTGTTTGGGCCGTTTCTGCTTGTTGTTATTATTTGTATCGACTATCTCCTCAAATACAATACGGATGTCATTCAAAGAAGAATTTTTGTTTCTTGTTTAATTATGACGCTTCTGGCGATAGTATGCGACTTCATCAATCAGGCGCTGGCGGGACAAGACGGACAAACCGTACAAACCGCGCTTTATATTGTTAATACGCTGTACTATATTTTTCAGGTTGGCGCGATGTACGTAACGGTTGTTTTTCTTGACTATATCTCTTACAAAAATATGAAGCGGTTGAAAACCATTATTATAATAGTCGCCGCGATTAACCTTGCCCATATAATCGCGCTTTTGCTTAACCTGCAGTGGGGTTTTTATTTCTTTTTTACGAACCGCAATGAATTCATGTACGGCGACAAGTATTTTATCCGTTTGTTGATAAGCTATCTTCCTTTTATTCTTGATATTATTGATCTGCTTTTATCCTATAAAAATATTTCAGTCTATCATATCAGCCTGATTTTCATAATCATTATATTGTCCAGCGCGGGATATACGCTCAGCTTCATAGTGAATAATACTCCGTTGCTCTGGATATGCTCCGCATCTTGTCTTTTGGCTCTCTACCTTTTTATTATGCGTATCGATGCGAAATTCGATGTTCTTACCGGTATCGGCAACAAGTACCTGTTTTACGAATTTATCGACAGGCTGAACAGGCAAAGCGGGAAGCAATCATGGTCAATAGCCATGCTTGATATTGACGACTTCAGGCGCATTAACAACACCTATGGTCATATTGAAGGCGACAATGCCCTGCGGAATGTCGCGCTCACCATTAAAGGGTGCATTCGCGATTCGGATTTAGTAGTCCGTTATGGGAACGATGAATTTATTCTTGCCATTCAATCCGAATACGACATCGACAGACTCGTGGAACGCATTCAGCAGGCGATACACGATCACAATGAGAAGAGCGACCGCGCTTATAAGCTCAAGTTGAGCTACGGATATGGTACCTTTCTCACCCATTCAGAGCAAAATATCAATGATTTTCTTGCTCAGATTGAAAAACTCATGTGCGGTCAGAAAAATGTGGAGCGCAAAAGCAAGGACAGGAGATCTAAATGATAGCAACCGGTTACATCGGTACGTATACCCAAGGTGCGGGAGGGAGCAGTACGGGCATTTATTCATTTCTTTTTGATACCGATGCTGGCGAGATAAAAGACATGCGTATCGCGGCGGAGGCGGTGAATCCAGAATTCCTCGTTTTGTCCGCTTCTAAAAAGTTTCTGTACGCGACCAATGAGATCAACGAATTCCGGGGGAACCCTACGGGCGCCGTCTCCGCTTTTGCGGTGAGCGGGGCAAAGGGAGAAAAACTCTCCATTGTCAACCAGGTTTCCAGTATGGGAAAAGGCCCGTGCCACATCGCGCTCGATAAGAGTGAAACGTACGCCGTTGTTTCTAATTATATGGGAGGCTCTGTGGCAGTTTTTCCCATACATACGGACGGAAGCATCGGCGAATGCGTTCAGACCGTTCAGTTTACCGGAAGAGGTCCCAATACGGAACGGCAGGAAGCCCCGCATGGACACTTTTTTATCGTGCATGAAATGCCGGACATGAGATGTCCTAACCGTGCGCTTGCCTGTGATTTAGGCTCGGACAGGATATGGAGGTTCGCCTTTGACAAAAACAAGCGAAAGCCGTTGCTTCCGCTTGACCCGCCGTTTTTTCAATCCGTCGCCGGTTCTGGTCCAAGACATGCGGTATTCCACCCCGCAAAGGATATTGTCTATGTGGCAAATGAGCTTGCCTGCACAGTCGATGTCCTTTCAGGCGAATGCCTCTCTCTTCTGCAAACCATTCCGGCGCTGCCAACCACGGTAAAGACCGCTGATGTTACGGCAGCCGCGATTAAGCTCGGCGCGGATGCCCGCCGCCTCTATGTGTCAACCCGCAGTTATGACAGCATCGTGTCATTCCGCGTTATGGAAGATGGCTTGCTCGAACCGGAACGGGTTGTTCCGTCCGAAGGTAGAATGCCTCGGGATTTCGCCGTTGATCCAACCGGCGCTTATCTGCTTGTCTGCCACCAGGAATCGGACAACCTTGTCGTCTTCCATATTGATACGACAACAGGCGTTCTGGAAAAAATCCGCGAATACGAAACGCTGTCTGGTGTGTGCGTCATTATGTGATACATTTTCCTCCGGCTGGACAAGCGGTTTCTCGTGGCGCAGTCAAAGCCGGGTGTGGAGCCTTTTGTCCATTGAGCAAACATGGGCGGGGGTATAGACCTCACTGTGAATAAAACAGTGAAGGTGGGAACACATGGGATATTCTTTAA
>JAITAW010000314.1 GCA_031283905.1 Treponema sp.
CGTTACCTATCTTGTATATCCAGATTACGCCGATAAAGAGGAGCGGAATGGAAAAGAAGATGATGATTGGATCTACAAAAGATTCAAACTGGCTTGCCATAAGGCCAAATACCATGAAGACAGCCGCCGCTATGATAAAGAGGAACCTGCTCGAATATTCGCGTATCTGTTGCGCCTCTCCCGCGTATCTCACGGCAACGCCTTCGCGCGGCACGTAGCGCTCCCGGACCGTCTCCTCAAGCCGCCGTTGCATGTCGGTCGCTGCAATGCCGCCGGACAACTCGCCTGAAACGCGGACGACCCGCTCCTGATTCTCGCGGCGGATTGAAGAAGGGGAGCGGCTTTCGGTAATGCGGGCAAGGTTCGCAAGGCTTATGCGATCTCCCGTCCGGTTCATCACAAAAAGCGCGTCAAGGTTCGGTAGGCTTTGGCGGTCACTGTCCCTGAGCATCACGTTTACATTGATGATGCGGTCACCCTGAGTAATGGTCGTTGCCGTTATGCCGTCAACCGCTATGCGGATTTCGTTTGCAATGGCGGACAGAGACACACCCAGCGCGTTTGCCCGCTCGCGGTCGATTTCTATCAGCAGTTGCGGCGCGCCTTCGTTGATATTGACCGCCGGATTTTCAATTTCAGGCAGGTACTGCGTCACGATGCCCTTGATTTCCTCTGCTGCGGACATAAGTTCATCCGCGTCCTTTGAGGTAAGTGTAATATCAACCGCCGATGCGCTGCCCATAGAGCGACCGGCGCGGAAGGCGGCTTGTATGCCCGGCAGACTGTTCAGGCGCGGGGTGAGCCTCCTAATAATGTCATTCGGCGTGTCGGTCTGGTCCGCAGGAGGCGGCAACGTTATCTGGATGTTGCCGCTTCCGTTCCGCCGCGCGGTGAGGATGATGTTCCGGTAGTTCGTTACCTGCTCCTTGACGAACTTTTCCATGTCTTTCAATGCGCGTTCCATGCTGTCAACGGGCGTTCCTTGGGGCATGGTAACGTTCAAGGTTACCGTATCGTCAATACGGCTACGGATAAACATGTTCATGCCGATGCCGCTGAACTGCATGAACGAAAAAACGAGGAGCGTCAGCGTCAGCGCGAGGGTCAAAAACCGGTGATCCAGACAGTAATCAATGGCGAGTGAATAGGCGTTGTCAATGGCGGTGAACGCCTTTTCAGTTCCTTCGTCAATGGCGCGTAGCCACTTGGAGCGCAACGGCTTCTGTACCCGGGTGTCAAGGCGCAGGATAGAGCCGCAGAGAGCGGGTACCAGCGTAATCGCCACCGCAAGAGAGCAGATAAGGGAGATCACCACCGTGAAGATCAGGTCGCTGAAAAGTTGCCCCATATCCTCAAGGTCGTTCTTCCAGATGATAAGCGGGATAAAAACGCAAAGGGTCGTCGTGGTTGAGGTAACGATAGCCTTGAGCATCTCACGACTGCCGAGAATGGCGGCGACTTCGCTTTTTGCTCCGCGCAGCCGGTACTTGTGGATGTTGTCAAGAATGACGATAGAGGCGTCCACGGTCATGCCGAGTCCAAGTATGAGGCCCGTCATGGTCAGAAGGTTGAGCGTCAGTCCGAATAAGGTCATAAACATGAGCGTCAAAAGGATCGATATGGGTATGGAAAGCCCGATTATAATAGTCCCTTTTATATTGCGCAGGAATATAAAAATGATGATCATGGCGAGAACGGCTCCCTCAAAGGCGTTTTTATATACTTGATCGAGCGTTGCGCTGATAAGCGTGGTGTTGTCGGAAAGTACACCCAAGGAGATGCCTTGCGGCAGTCCCGCGTTTATCTCGCCAAGCGCGGCGCGTACCCCCTGCGCAACGCGTACTTGATTGCCGTCGCTTTCGCTTGTTACCTGTATGTAGACGCCGGTTTGCCCGTTTACGGACACGCGCGCCGCATCCTCGTTGTACGACACGCTCACATCGGCAATATCTTCAAGCCGCACCACATTGGAACGGTTCGGCTGTCCTCCGCCTGAAGGTACCGATACGGTTTTTACCACGAGCCGTTTTATCTGATTGACGCTCTTGAGTTCCTGCGTTGTAAGGAGCTGGTACTCCCGCTCCCCGCGCCGCAGGTTGCCGCCTGAAGAAAGGATGCTCTGCCCCCGCAACGCCGCGCTCACATCGCTCAACATGAGGTTGAACGCCGCAAGCCTGTTCTGGGAAACCGCCACTTTTACGATCTGGATCGTGCCGCCCGTAATTTCGGCGGCGGCCACGCCGTCAATGCGCTGGACGCTTGGCAGTATTTCGTTTTCCGCAAAAAGCCGCAGTTGGTCGGGCGGGTAATTGCCCTGCACCACCAGCCGCATAATGGGCATAGCGGACATGTCGAAACGCCTCACCGTCGGAGTGGCGGCGTCGTCAGGCAAACGGTTTGCCATGCGGTTCAGCAAGGTTTGGGCATCGTTCATCGCTTTGTCCATGTCTGTACCGTAGGCAAAGTTCAAATTGATATTGCTGCTTTCAAACGAGGAGTTGCTGGTCATGTCCGTAAGCCCTCGTGAAGCCGCGAGCGCGCGCTCCAAAGGCATGGTGATGTTCCGCTCCACATCCGCAGGTCCCGCCCCGGGAAAACTCGTGTACACAGACAGGACGGGACGTTCGGTGGAAGGGTACAAATCAACCGCTATATTTGGCGCCAGCGTCGCGGCTATGCCCATAAAAAGGGCATAGAGGACAATGATTGTTACCGGATGTTTTACCGAATAACCGGCTATGTTCATTCAGCCGGTTATTCCAGCGGTGAAAAATTGTCTTTTCCCACGCCGCATGCGGGGCATGCCCAATTGTCAGGTATATCTTCAAACGCCGTTCCGGGTTTAATACCGCTATCGGGATCGCCTTCTTTCGGATCGTAAATGTATCCGCATAAATTACACACATATTTCTTCATACTATTAACCTCCATTAGCGAACGGCTGAATCGCCGCCGCATTAATTGAATAGAAGCGCGTCTGTTAACGCGCGCTCCAAAGTCCATGCAGGGTGCAATATTCACGAACAGCAACGTTGTTCGCTTGCACCGCAAAAACCGCTTCCGGTTTCTCGCCGGGTTTCAGGATTCTCTTATAAGAAATGCCGTCCGCCAGCAATTCTATCCATGCGATATGGTGTTTTTCTTCCATAGGATGAATCACCGAGCCGACAGACACCTTGTAGCCGCCGTCAAGATTCTCAATAACCGGAATGTGTTTTTCCTTAGCCGCATCCGCCGTGTTTTCAACAAGCAGTTGCATGGACTGCCCGCAACATGCCGGATCGCAGCCGCTTCCCTGTAGAACTTCAACTACGGCGCCGCATACGCCGCATTTGAACACATCACATTGTTTCGCCATAAAATCTCCTTTTTCTTGAGGCTGTTCCAAATCTTTTTTGAAACAGCAACGTTGTATTTAGGTGGAAAGCGGGCTTTGCTCGCTTTTCCCCCATCCTGTTCCAAAACCATCGAGTTTTAGAGTAAGCTCTCTAAATATAAACTAATTTCATATAAATATCAACTTGCCGCAAACGCCGGTTACACTGCTTCGCCATCGATTGACAAGCAAATATGAAACGCATATATATTTAAAATATTTGAAAGGAGCGTTGATAGAAAGATGAATTTACTGACTGATGATCGAACCGCGCACAAGAAGCCCTCCTAACCCAAAAAGCGCTCTCTAGAAACAAGTTCTTACACCATCTAAATAAACAGAACAAGCATTGGCGCGTCCGCATCGAAGAACGGTCGGTTGCCCCTATTTCTTGAATCCGCCCACCCTCCGGCCCCGTTGCGGAACCGCCGCTTCCATCGCGGGATTGTTCTTTTATTTTTTTTCATTCTATTCAAGAAGTATTCTATGTCCGTCAACTTTGTAATTGAAGTGTTGTACCTCATTAGAGCGTTACTTCTATCCCAATTATCTTACTAACGTGCAGGCGACTATATCGCCCGCACGAAACATGAGGCATCCATCTCTATCAAAGCGATCTCTGCGCCGCGCTCAAAAACAGAGATGGCTTCACCGGCAGCTACGACGACCTTGTTGAACACGTGAAACAGTTCTTTGACGAAGCCGCGACCGCCTGTACGATGGCTTCGCGGTCAACACCGGCTGTTTTTCGATTCATCCCAATGCGGGCGGCGTGTCGACAAGGCCGGGCGACATCCACAATGCGGACAAGCATCCGGCAACGTTCCGTTTCCGCGTCCACGCCCCGTTGAGGGCGCTTGCGAACCGCGTTGCCGTGGAGACCGAGTGCTTGGCCGAAGCACCATGGCTGCAGACATTTCCGCTTCCGCAAAACGGACATTTTAACCCCGCAGCCATCCCCTCCGCCTCAAAACGGTTATGCTGCCGCTTGGGGTAAAGCAAAAACTGGAAGCGCTGGCGGGAACCGGTTCTTAAACGACGCGGCCTTTACATAGAAAATGCCCAACCGCTTATCTTGCAA
>JAITAW010000023.1 GCA_031283905.1 Treponema sp.
CTCCCTAAACCCTTCTTCGCTTGACCATATTATCGTTTCTCCCGTGCGGACATCCCGCCCGCATCTCCTTCGGCGACTCCTCATCGCCACCCCTTCACTTATACCTTTCATATATCAACGACAAGCACGTCTTACCACGCCTGCCAAAATTATTTCACCACTATACTAACTACGCATTCTTTTGTCAAGCGCTTTTTCAAAAAAAACTAAAAAAAATTTAACGCTTCCGCATCCGCCCTTTTCCCATTCTTGCCGTCTACTGCCGCCTTCCAAACCGCTGATGCTTTGATTTCGGGTTCCTGTATTTGGGCTAAAACATCCGGCAAATCTTGGAAGCTCTTACAATGCCGCAAGCGTAACAGGATGTTAGTTCGATTTAGCGGCGAACCAGTTTTTTACGCGATTCTCCGCGTTGGCCCTTAGATCATAGTAGTAAAGCGGTATATCGTTTTCGTGTAACACTCCCAGTGGGAAATATCCCCTCGATGCGGCTCCGCTGCTAAACTGTTCCCTGTCAACATTCGTTACCAGAGTTCCCGTTGAGCGGTCTATCTTCGCGTCCGCAAGATTCGGTGTCCGTACAAAAGAGCCGTCATCATTTACTATTATACCGCCCTTAGACGCCTCTTTGAGCGCGTAACTCTCATCAATTACCCAGCTTATGGGATTTATCAGCACGTTTGACGGGTACGAAAACGGGTCTTTGCCGTCAACAACCGGCGAATTCGTGTTGTACGATATGATTACACCAAGGTCGTCCGCGTTTTGCGCTGGCTTCATGTGGGGAAATAGCTCGTAAATCGTTTCCGGCATGGGCATACCTATCAGGTAGGCGGCTATCATCCTCTCGTACACATCGGGTCTGTCCCGCAGGTACAGCGCGATAAGCGCCGCCATCACAAAAGATCCCTGCGAATGCCCCACAAGTATGAACGGCTTGCCCTTGTTGTAGTGTTCCAGGTAGCAGTCAAAAGCCGCGGCAACATCTGTGAGCGGTACGCCGCCAAAATAGCCGATTCCATCGACAGGCTGCTGGGCGACCACGAATGAGGCGTCAAGCTGCCGGTAAAACGGCGCGTAGATATTCCCCGCCGTCTCAAACGCCGAGGCCCGCGTCTTCAGGTAGTAATTCGCCCAATGCCGCATATCGGTATTGTTGATGCCGGCTATCGGGTACTCGCCATAAGCGGCGCGCCACGAAGTCGGGTACAGAAAAAATACGTCCACATCACTATGTCCGCCCACTCCCGCCGCAAGCCAGTTGTCGGGATTCCCGTAGTCCACAGGCTCGATGTTGTCTCCGTAGCGCGGATACCGCAGATCTTCCGCCCATATGACGCGCCCTCGCGAATTTTCCGCCGCGTTTTGCGATACACAGCCGGTCTGCGTAAAAAGCGCCGCAACGGCAAAGAAAAGAAAACTAATCTTTTTCATGCAAAAACCACCTCATTTATTCGCAATAGGATCTAGATCCTATTGCGAATAAATGCAACATACCAAACGATCCAAGATAAAAGGAATTACTATGCCGGCGATCGGACTTGAACCGATATGTCCTTGCGGACAGTAGATTTTGAGTCTACCGTGTCTGCCATTTCACCACGTCGGCGCGTTTTTACAACTACCGGTTGCCCTACGAATATTTTAGTAGTATACTAAATGTCAAATAAAAAATCAAGCGCTTTTCGTGAAAAAAGGAGGATAGTATGGAAGAACCAGAAAAGGCGAAAAAAGCCGTCATTTTTCTGGCGGATGGTTTTGAGGAAGTCGAGGCGGTTACACCCATTGATTTTCTGCGGCGGGCGGGCGTTGACGTTGTCGTTGTTTCTCTAAATGACAATGGCATATCTAGAGGGTCTCACCGGATTTCGATTGTCGCCGATGTGACCCTCGCCAATTTTGCCAAAGGGTTTAACGCGGACGAGTGGGACGCGGCGCTGCTCCCCGGCGGTATGCCCGGGGCTTCAAACCTTGCCGCGTCAAAAACGATTGGCGTCATACTCAAGACACTTGCCGAAAAATCCGCGCTCATTGCGGCTATCTGCGCGGCGCCGGTTGTGGTTTTGTATCCGATGGGGCTTTTGGCGGGGCGCAGGTTCACCTGTTATCCCGGCCTTGAAAAACCGGTTGTGGAAGCGCAGCGGTCGGAGGATGACGTCGTGATTGACGGAAATTTCATCACAAGCAGAGGCGCCGGAACCGCCGGCGCATGGGCGGCGGCAATTATCGAGAAGCTTTTGGGCGAGAATACGGCCGGCAAGATAACGGCGTCCGTGTTGGTCCGGCGCTGACGCGACACGCTAGGTGTTGATTATGGCGAAATTGCGCGATTCCGAGGAGATCGGAAAAAACATCCTTGCCGATGTGATAAAAAATCCGCCCATACAGGATAGGGAGACGGTTTTTCGCTATTCACACGAATGCCGCCTTGAAAAAGCGCCTCACGCCGTGCAGGATTTTAACAAAAGCAAGGGAAAACATCTGTCCGTTTTCGCGCCGTTAATGGGAAACAGAGCGAACGCCACGCTGCTTATTATGATTTTTGTGTTCTGCGTCTTCCTTTCTATTATAAATAGAGTAGCTTCCGATAAAAATGCATATAAACTGGACGGCAATGCCATTACGGTATCGGCGATGCGGTATGAAGGGAATACGTTTGTCGTTATCAAGAAGCAGGCGAAAAAGGCGGACGCCTATACGGGAGCCGTTGATGTCGCCGTCTCCCCGGAAGAGAGAAGCTCTTCTCTCGAGGAGCCTCCCATCTTCACGAGCCGGTTCTACTTTATGCCGGAGGAAAACGAGGAGTTCCGCATCTCCGCGCCGCAGGAAATTGAGCATGTGCTGATCCTCATGCGGACGGAAGCGGAACAGGTGGTTATAAGAACCAAAGTGGAGTGATATGAATTCGGTTGCGGGTATCATCATAGAAAACAGGAAAATCTTTATTGCCAAGCGTAGAGCAAAAGGCGACATTGGGGGGCGGTGGGAATTTCCCGGGGGAAAGGTGGAAGACGGCGAGACCGATGAACAGGCGCTTGTTCGGGAATACGAAGAGGAAGTCGGCGTGGGGATAACCGCCGGTACCTATATCGGCAGCGCGGGATTTGAGCATCTCGGGAAACGGTATACGGTACGGGCGTACGAGGCGGCTTTGTTGAGCCGTCATTTCGTTATGACAGAACATACGGCGTGGCGCTGGGCGCGCATTGAAGATATTGACGCGCTTATTCAAAAAGACGCATTTGTCCCTTCAGACGCGATGCTGGTGCCTTTCATCAAGAAAACCTTACAGCTCCGTAATTGAACGAGAGTTCGATAAAAAGCCCTTTTATCATAGTAATCATTTCTAGACATCTAGGGCGAGTTCACACAACCGCTTAAGCTTGTCATAGCGGGCGCAAATCCCTCGAAAAGCCTTGAGCCGCCAGAAAAACCGCTCTATCTCATTCCGCCTTTTATAAAATTCCTTCGGGTAAACCCGCCGTTCTTTGTCTCTGATTCCCATCGTTTTCTCCTCTTCCGTTATATTTCCCGCTTATCTTTGTGTCTACCTGCCGGGGTAAAGCCCAATATAAGGAACGAGGAGGCAGGGAAAATAACCTATAAGAACGGGAAAAGAATGTGGACGCGGTGGAAGATAGGGGACGGACATAACAACGTGTTGAAGACCCGGGGATACAACCCGGGACACAACGAGGTATATGGGACACCGAACGCGCCGGGATTTTGGCGCACGGGATACGGCCGCTTCCGAAGGAAGAGTACCGGAAATCCCGAGTGTCAACTGGGAGGCAGGAGGCATTTTTCGAGGCCTTACGATTTTCGACGATTTTCGCATAAAAGCCGGGAAGACTCCATGGTTTTCGTCCTTGCCGATGAACAGGGCGGGTAGGTAAATGTAATACGCGATTATCCCCTGACGTATACCTCGTGAAAGAGACCCATTGAGAAGCCTCACGGTCCCTCACGATTATACATGAACCGCTAATTGCAAGGAATTCACTACTATACTGAAAACATACATAAGGATTTTGTATAGCGATTTAGGGGAAACTATCAAGTCAATAGGGAAGCCGGTTCAAGGGGCGTGTTCACGCAACGATAAGCACGGCGCGATAGGTATACATCGGAGGATAATTGCGATGTAATATTACGGTTTGAAAATACATCCTACGGGGCGGCATTCCATAGGACGGATGAATCAATACTTAAACTCGCTCTCCCCGATAAATTCACGCAAGATGCTCTGCCCCGGTACATACTGGGGCGGAATGGCGGCGAAGTTTTCCAGAAATGCGCGGAGCCGTACCGCCTCCGCATAGCTGCGGAGATTGGGCTTTATGGAACGCAAGAGCGGCTCCGCGTAAACCTTGAGCGCCCCAAGTTCGTAATCAAGCGCCGAGTTAAACGCCGCGTCCGCGAAATTCTGGAACGGGAAAATGTGCTTTCTCTCACCCCGTTGTACATTACTCCACATGAGAATCGTTTTCGCCGCGCTGGCGCCTCTGAACTGGTAATCGCGTACCATACGCCTGATAAGCCGGTTGTCGCTTGTGGGAATACGGTTGTGTCCGTCAAGGTTCAGTTGGGTAAGCGCGGAAACATAGAGCTTGAACTTGACGTTTTTATCAACAAGCGGGGTAAGGGCATCGTTCAAGCCATGAATGCCTTCGACAATCAGCATGGACTTTTCTCCCAGTCTGATGGACTTTCCACCGGACTCCCTGCGCCTGCCCGTCTTGAAATCGTAAACGGGCAAGGTTATCTTCTCTCCCTTGAAAAGGGAAAGAAGTTGTTCGTTTAAGTACGGCACGTCAAGCGCCTCAAGACGTTCAAAATCAAGCTGGCCCTTCTCATCGCGGGGCGTTTTGTCCGTGTTTATATAGTAATCGTCAAGGCTGATCGCGATAGGTTCAATGCCCAGCACCTTCAACTGAATGGAAAGACGCTTTGCCGTCGTGGTCTTGCCGGAACTCGATGGTCCGGCTATAAAAACCGCCTTGACCGTGTCCCGCTTCGCATAAATTTTGTCCGCTATTTCAGCGAGTTTCTTTGCCTGAAACGCCTCCGCAACCCTGATATAGTCTTTGACGGTACGCTCCGCAACCAGTTTGTTGAGGTGTCCGACCACATTGACGCCTATATTACGCCCCCAATTCTTATGTTCGCGGTACACAGAAAATATCACCGGGTGGTCCTCAAAATCGCCGATTTCATTGCCTTTGCCGGTTCCCGGAAACCTGAGCAGAAAACCGTCATGATATTGCATGAGATCAAAGGCGGTGAGAAAGCCGGTTTTCGGCGCAAGAGGACCGATGTAAAGGTCTGCCCATCCATCACACTCGTTTACCGGCACATTTGATTCGCTGCGCTCGTCTAAAAGCAGACTCGTCTCGTGCTGTTTGTTGTTGGTAAAAAGCTCCATCGCCTCCGTGTAAGCAAGGTAATGAAGTTCAATGGGGAGGTTCCTTTTCACCAAAACTTTCATGCTATTTTTTAAGTCCTCAATTTCCTGCGCGGAAGGAACCTCTCCATCAGCAAAAGTGTAGTAGTAACTCCTGCCGAGCGAATGTCCTATAGAAAGCCGTTCACCGGAAAAGAGTTTATGCGCGGACAAAGCGAGCAGGAACGCCAAAGAACGCCGGTAAATGCTCGTTCCTTCCACGCTGTCACGTGTTACCGGCTCAAGGCGGGCGTTTACCTCAAGCGGCGCGGAAAGCGGGAGTATTTCATTATTCATCCGTACCGCCACAAGTTCCGAACCAGCTTTTTGCTCGCCGAAATGTCCGGCAACGCTTTCAATCTTCACGCCGAATTCGCAGGAAAACTCTATATTGTCTGGAAAAGTTGTTTTTAGCATACGCTCTCCTCTACTGGAATTGTTCTCAATTCCTTCCTAGATTGATCCATCATTCCTTGCTGGAATTGTCCCTCATTCCTTCCTAGATTGACCCATCATTCCTTACTGGAATTGTCCCTCAATTCCTTTCTAGATTGATCCATCATTCCTTCATGGATTGACCCTATCAATCATTTTTATCTTATTCCATCAATCACCCATTGCTTAATTACTTCAAGCCGCTTCTGTACCGCCGAAGGCACATGGATTTTCGAGGCGAAGAAATCACTTACATCCGCGCTTGCGACACTGTAAATAACAAGCCCGTCGACAGCCGGCTCAAAGTAGAGTTGGGCGATAAACTTTTCATTCTTAATGACCGGTACAAATAAAAAAGAAAGATCCCTAATATTCGTGAGCGTACATATAATCGCTCTGCTGTTGGCAACAATGTCAACCCGGTAATAGGAATTGCCAAAATTGGCATCTTTCAGCCTTACGTACCACCTTTCCGTACCGGGAATTGCGGGCGCTCGCGGCGGATCGGGAATTGCGGACGTATCCTTGTCGCTTTTAACGCGGGTCGCGTCTTCAAAAAGCGGAACATCCGCGTCTTTTGTCGCCGAATGATAGGAAATGCCTTTTATGCCCCGGATATTTTGAAGGGCGTTGTAGATAGTCAAAACCATCGTCTTTTGAGACGAAATAAGCAAGATGCTTTCCGTTATGTAGGCGTTCTTGAGAATAGCTTGTTGAACGGCAAACTCGTACCCCGCCGGAACAATGCGCTGCAACGCGATCCCTTTTCCAGCGATGACAAAACCGTCAGCCGATAAAGCAATCTGTTTTTTTTCTCCATCTAATTCTGGAAAAATATCACTAAATGAGCGGGTCTGCCCAAAACCCAACGATGCCGGCGCCGTGATAAATATCCATACGATGCACCAAAAAATGTCCGTTCTCTTGTCTTTCCCAAGAAAAAACATTAATACGCTCCTTTACCTCGAAGAACGACTCCAATGGTTTTATACAATATCCACAGGTCAAGCCAAATAGACCAATTTTGCATATAATACGTGTCATAGGCCACCCGTTCGGCATAGTCCGTATCCGAACGTCCTGAAACCTGCCACAAACCGGTTATACCGGGCTTGACCGAAAAGATGCGCTCAAAATCCGCTCCGTACTTCGCGGTCTCCGCCTCAACGATAGGGCGTGGTCCCACAAGACTCATCTCCCCTTTCAATACATTGAGCAACTGGGGAAATTCATCAAGACTGAATTTCCTCAATATTTTTCCAATGTTGGTCACCCTCGGATCATCTTTTAACTTGTGATTCATTTCCCATTCCTCCCGAATCGCGGGATCGGAATCAAGGAGTTCTTGCAATCGCTCTTTGGAATCCAGCCCCATAGATCGGAATTTCCACGCGGTAAAGAGCTTGCCGTTCTGACCAACCCGCGCGTGTCCATAGAGAACGGGGCCCGGGGAAGTAATCTTTATCAGAAACGCAATGACAAGCAGGAACGGCAGTATAATCGCTCCTCCTATGAGCGCCAGCGCCACGTCTATGGTTCTCTTTACGCCTAAATTCCAAAACATTTTCAGTTTATGACTGGTGATGAACCCCAAAATGCCGTCAAAATCGCGGGCTTTCATCCAAATATTGGCGATATTGAAAAAGTCCGGCACAACGACTGTATATCGAAATCCTGAGAGCGATCTATGGACCAAATGGGCGGTTTCTTCGGTGTTTGTCAAAGGCATGGCGATAATAGCCATCTTGATTTTGAATTTTTTTACAATGGTCCGGCCAATGCCAATGTCATGGATAACCGGAACGCCCGCGTACATGTCGCATCCCATTTTGTCGTTATCCAGAATGAGAGCCGGTACATACCCCGTGTATCTTCTTCTGAGAAGCCGATCAATGACCAGATGGGCAGTGCGGCCGTTCCCGTATATCACCGCGGGAGTCCCTCCCAACTTTGCCTTGCTCATCATGCCGCGCATACAAGAACGGCTCAGCAAAAGCGCAAAACACGAACATGCAAAACTTAGGATAAAAGCAACCGAAATCGCATCGAATTCCTTGTCTTCAATGAAACGGGAGATGATGATGCCCCCATGTGCAATAACAGACCCCACCACAAAAGAACGCAATTCTTCAGCCGGCGCAAGCGCAATGCCTGGATACAAACCGTTCATCCAGAACAGAAAGACAAAAACCGGCAAATAGGGCGCATACATCACAAACGATCTAAAAGTGATGAGCGTCATGTCATAGAGGTTGACCAGAAAAAACCCGCCGCCAAAGGAAAGCATAACGCCGAAAAGATCTGAAATGATAAACATAATGGCGGTCAACGCCGAGCTGGTTCTATAAAAATGAGATGAATACCACAACTCATATTGGGTCAACGTCATGGGTTTAATAATATCACAAAAAGCGCGGGATATCAACAACAAATGAAAGAAAACCGCCGGAAGCCGAATCAAAAGCCGCCCCCTATGTGATGAACGCCGCGTTTTATGTGCGTAGCGGCGGAGCCATTCGCATAATTTTCCGCTTGTATCTTTTGAAGACACTATATATAATAGTAAACAAATCTTTTTTTTATCGAGGAAAACATGTCCGAGAAAAACATGATCATGATCGAC
>JAITAW010000032.1 GCA_031283905.1 Treponema sp.
CCCGCCGGACCGCTGCCGCATCCCAAAACCAAGGCCGCCATTGCCGCGAAAGCGGCTCCCCTAGATAAAAACCCTTGTATCATCGTCTTTTTTCTCCTTTGCGTGTTTACACGCCCGCGTTTTAAGCCCGCCGGCAAATTTAATAAAGAATCCACGGACAAGCTCCGGGGTATTGAAGATTTCTCCTTGAAATCTTTGCGCCTGTGGGGGAACAAATCCCCCACACCCCCAGTTTTCCGCCTCAAGGGGCGGGGTATTAAACCAGGTTTTTGAATAAAGTGGTTCGGAAACTGAGGTTTCCAAACAACTTCCGCTTAAAAACAGCAAAATGCGGGGCATTTTGCAAGACTTGAACGGACTTTAGTCTAACGGACTTTAGTCCGAAACATCCAACCGGCAAACAAGTCCAATTAGTAATGAGCAATGAAAACCTCATTTCTGCGCATTGCCAAGTATGACTACAATATCTTCTTCTAGAAGCGTATTAACCGTTACTGTCCGACTGATTACCTTTGGCCCAAACAGGAAATATTTGTTCCCCACTTTCTGTCCGCCAGAGTCAATGACGGGTAATTCGCTGGTAATCTTTATCGTTCCATCCAGGCGGTATCCCTGTTTTGTAAACGCTTCAAGTTTTTCTTTGTCCTTCCTGTTTGTGGCGGGTACTGTTACGGTTATGAAAGCATCATCGTCGACGCTGATAACCAAAGGCAATCCAGATGATGACAGGTCAAGGGAAGAGCCGTCGTTGATTTCCTTGAAATATTCAATATATGCCCTGCCATTATTGCGGTATTCATAGTTTCTGACGGCCGGCTCTTCTTTGATGGCATCGTCAAAAAAAGACCGTATATCCGCATTGGTTTCTTGAGACACTTCCCCATTTTCCGCTATTTCCTCAAATACCCCGTAGAACACCATCGTTCCCTTGAACTCCACCGAATAGGTTCCGCTTTTCCCAATGGTTATATCGCAGGTAAATTGTTCCGCTAGTACGCATGATGTCAAAAGGAAAGCGCTGCCAACTAACAAGAAAAACCTGGTCTTCATCTGTATTTCTCCTTTGCGTGTTTACACGCCCGCGTTTTAAGCCCGCCGGCAAATTTAATAAAGAATCCCCGGTGCGCCGGAAAAGCCGCCCTGATGATTACGCTGCGCTGTCCCGCCTAAAACTGCCGGATGGCGCGGACATACAGTGAAGTATCCTTGCTTTCAATACCCTGTCCGCCATCGCTGAATCTCTGAAACCATGAACGATTCTGATCCCAACTATAAGCATCAGAGGAAGTCCAGTATGAACCGCTTTGAAAACCGCCCAAACTCTTTGCCTTGAGGTTTTTGTATATCAGATCAAGCTCGTCTTTACTCGGCAAAAACCAGTCGTCAAATCCTTCATATTCATAAGCCTCAACCACTTGCGCTGCCTTCATGATTTCCCCCTCTTGGTTAAGGAACTCAACGATAAGTTGGGTGTTTCGCTTCCCGTTCCCTATACCAGCGATGGTGCCATCCACCCCCTTTCTGTTTGAACCCCATTGCCATACACCGGGAATATCCGCGGGCGCGGCTTCCAGATACCGCCAGCCGTTCATAGTGAAACCCAGGTCATAAAATACAATGCCCCCTGCAGGTCCCGTGTCGCCTACCTTGTAGACTTTTGGCGAGGAGGCGCTGGTTGCGGAAACAGAGCTGGATAGTTCGCTTTCCTTCTCGACGTTTACCGAGCTTACCTTGTAGTAATAGGTGGTACTTGGGGATAATCCTGAATCGGTATAGGAAGCAGCGGTTGTTGAAGCAATGAAAGCATAGGCGCCGGACTCGCTGGTGCTGCGGTATACCTTATAGCCCGTTGCGCCCGGTACCGAAGCCCACGACACGAGGATGCTGCTTGACGACTGCGGCGCTGCGGCTACGCCGGAGGGTACGCTTGGTACGCCGGAGGTGCTGGTGATTGCGGAAACAGAGTTGGATAGCTCGCTTTCCCCTGCGGCGGTTACTGCGCTTACCTTGTAATAATAGGTGGTACTTGGGGATAATCCTGAATCGGTATAGGAAGCAGCAGTTGTCGAATTTACCGGCGTATATGTACCATCCGCGCTGGTGCTGCGGTATACCTTATAGCTTGTTGCGTCCGATACCGAAGCCCACGACACAAGGATGGTGCTTGACGACTGCGCTGTTGCCCCTATACCGGATATGGTTATAGTGTTGGTGTTATCGTTTTCGTTGTCGTTATTCGAGGTTACGGTGTTTATATTGCATCCCGTACCTGACAAGAAACCGAATACCAGCAGTATGCCGAGTATTCCCGCAATTAACCTTTTACGGTTCATATTTGTCTTCATCTTTATTCTCCTTTGCGTGTTTACCACGCCCGCGTTTTAAGCCCGCCGGCAACTTGTATAGTACCCGCTCAAGCAGGCAAAAAAGCCCCTGCCCCTGGGGTCCCCCGGCTATTCGCCGATTGCGAAAGGCTTTCCGCCATTTATGGAGAGGCTTGCGTTCATCGCAAAGGGGTTGCGGCTTAGTTCCTCAAAGCTCACCGGGGAGGGGATGTTTGTTTTTAGTTCAAGCTTTCCGGGTTTCGCGATAAATTTCGCCGCTTCGTTCACGAACCTTTCCCCGTCGATTCCGCCCATCTCCGCGAACATCATGAAGGTTTCGTTTAACTGCTCTGCGGCGCTCTCTCTGCCGCCGGGCATTTCCGCGAGTTCAAAAACATGATCCAAAAATGATTTATCGGTATAGGCAAGTGTAAAGGATGTAACCTTCCCTATTTCTACAGAGTTAAACAGGGCAAATAGGGGTATTTCTCCGGACTCAAGGAATTCGCGGGGCAAAGAGATGCCAATATCGGCTTTTATCGTAAAAAGATTTGTCCCGTCGATGACAAGCCTAACCGTATTAACGTTGCCGGAAAGGGAATTTTTAAGATTGAACTGTGAAAGCCGGTACTCCGGGCGCAGCGCGGGAAGCGGTGCAAACTGCCGGACATCTATTGCCAATTCCTTTAACGATACCGATGAGTGAAGCGGGATTTTCCCTTCGGCGTAACCAACATCGGCGTTGAGGCTCCCCAGAGAAAAGTACGTCTGCCCTTGCCTGAAGGCCGCATCGCTCAAGCGGATACTTCCCAGTTTTTTGACGGCTTCAATGGGGGAGCCCTCGAACTGGGCCTTATCCACGGAAAAATCATGCACCGAGAGGCGTTTGACGGTAATGCCCGTATCCTCTGCGGAAAAGGACAGGTTACGGGCGTCCACAGAACCCGCAAAAAGGTCTTCTCTGCCCATGTCAAGGGACAGGGTAACTTTTTTCGCTTCGAGGAAGGCGCTGTCTCTCTCTCCGAATTCCAGTTTTTCAACTACCAAATGCCCAAAGATCGGGACGTAGTATACCCTTTTGACACTCCACATATCTGCGGGAATTCCCGCTTCCGCGAGGGCATTGCCCAGCCTCGCCGCTGCTTCTTTTGACGTGGCCAGGGGGATCCCTACAAAGAGGACCACCACTACCGCAATGACGACCGACGATAGTATTGCTATTTTCTCCGTTTTTTTCATGATTTTCTCCTTTTTCTCCTATGGATTGTTTTGATTGTTGTTTTCACGGTTTTTGTTCCTCTAGTCCGCCTTCTTTGATAAAGAAGGGATGCTTTGTTACCCTTGCTGCACCGTACAGGCATAAAGCATCCGTATACATGCCTTTGTTTTCCCATGTGCCTGGAAGTACAACAAATTGGGCACTGTTTTCTGACGGGAACCCATGCCGTCCCGCCTCGGCCCGTCCAGGGTCTACTTGTTCCGGTAGTTGCTGCCCTTAGCCCATGCTTCGTAGTTGCCGCACGATCTACAGTTTGTGTCCGACTTGCACTTAGCGTCCCGGGTGTAGCCGTCCTGATAGGCCTCTGTCAGGTAACAGCGGCTGCTTGGATGGTCGTAATGAGGGCAGCATCCAGACGCGGTACGTGGTCTATCCATGATTTTTTCTCCTTCTGCGGTTTACTGTCCCGCTTGACAATGCGTTCCGGCTATGCCGGAACAGGTATGTTTCACCGCAAAAGCGGTTAAAACCCGGTAAATGGCGTCTGACAGTCCTGCGCTGCCAGACGCCCCTGCGTTCCGATTGGGCTTCTCCTCCTTTATGTCAGAGCCCTAGATTTCCAATGTTCCTTATGCCTTCATATACTTTCTTTCGTAATTCCCGCTCTTCGGTCATACTTTTGAGCTGTATCCGCAGAGGGTCTTCGTACTTTTTCCACGCAATGTCATTGTCAATTATTTGCAAAGCGGCCTGGTTGTCTTTGATGGCGAGATCAATATATTTGAAAAAGTTGCGTTCATCGCCTGCGGCACGGGACTCTTTGCATTTGCTATAATACCCGCTGCTGCGGGAACTATAAGCTGTAAGATCCGGGGCAAGCCGGATAACTTCGGTAAAGTCCTTGATTGCCTCGTCGTGGTTCCCTTTTTCTTTATACATCATGCCGCGCGCGCCATAGAGTTGATCGTCATTCGGATTGAGACGTATAGCCTCGGTGAGATCCGCTATAGCCTGGCCGATATCGCCTTTCTGATAAGTCGCCACTCCCCGGTTAAAATACGCAGCGAGAAGATCCTTCTTTGCCGCTTCAAGATTCGGGTCGAGACGGCACGCCTCGATGAAGTCCGCGATAGCCCGGTCAAAGTCCTCTTGGTTAAAAGACGATTCGCCCCGCTTGAGATATTCCTGTACATTCATAAAAAACTCCTTTGCGCTTATAGTCCGCATGACTTTTAGTTTAATTTTCAAAGCAACGGCACGGTTGCTGCTGCTGTTCAGCCTATTTGTTCATATAGTTGCTGCCCCTTGCCCACGCTTCGTAGTTACCGCGGGTTTTACGCTTTGATCGGGCTTGCAGTGGTACTCCTGCGTACTTCCATCCTTGTATTGATCCGGTAGATAGCACCGGCGGCTGGGATGGTCGAAGTGCGGCACATTCCCGGAACACGTCTTGGTCTGTCCATAGTTTTCTCCTTTGCGTGTTTGCGGTACCGGGGTGAAACGGCAAAGCCGTCTCACCCCGCCGTGCTTTTTTGTTATGGAATGACCCCATTAAAACCTTCAACAAAGCTAAGCGGTGAGGGTTTTTGCTTGTTGGACAATTTTGTCTCTTTCCTGTTCAAACGCATCATATTCGGATGCCCACATTTTGGAATTCTTGGAGTAGCGCACAAAGCGCCAGATGATAATTGCCACTCCGGGAGCCACATACAGCAGCAAACCAACAGCGGAAATAATCAGCCAGAATTTGCCAAACCTAATAGGAGGTGGTCCCGGATCTTCCACCGCATTGAACTGCTGCTCCAGATCGACTAATTCGTTGTAATGGTCAATCGAAGTATCGCGCTGGAAAGTCAATTCGACATAATGCTCCGATTCAGTTACGCTGTACACCGAATCGCCTCTTTGCTCCAAATGGGAATCTTTGTTTTTTATAGTCTGCCGGCTGTGAAATTCCCAGCCGAATGACTCCATTAAGTTGAGCATTTGATCCGCTTGGTCCGGTCCCACTTGTACGGTTTTTGTTTCTTTTCTTGCCATGATAAACTCCTTTGCGGTTTTGTGTCCCGCCTGACAGAATCTGTATGTTTCACCGCGAAAGCGGTTAAAACCCCGGTAAAAGGGGCCGATTGCCTTTTGACCGGCCCGCAAGATAGGAGGGCAATTCCCGGAAGAATCCCCCCTATGTATTGTGTATTCCCAGCCGCCCATGAGCCGCCTAGTGCTGCCTGAACAGGTCCGCTCCTTCGCCGTCCCCGGCGGTGTTGCCGGAAACAAGGCCCTTGCCCGGGGTAAACACTGCGCCGGTTCCTGATCCCCTGCCAGGGTCGTAGAGGGAAAGGGTATTTAGGTGGATTATGCCGCCATTGCCCTTCCGCTTCACGAATGGGCTATCCCTATTTCAGCAGCGGGTGTTTTTCCCAAAAGCTACAACTATCGGAAGCAGATAAGTAGTCATTATCGTAATAATGGGGGTTACCGCTGCCTCTACAATGGCATCGTCCAGATGCAGATCGAGCCGCTTCAAAGCCGGTTACGCTGAAAACCCTGGCATTGCCGCCCCAATGTTGGCAAGAAAGGCATGTTCGTTCATTTGCATATTGCTGTCCTGTATACATATTTTTTCTCCTTCTGCGGTTTACTGTCCCGCCGGACAATGCGTTCCGGCTATGCCGGAACAGGTATGTTTCAC
>JAITAW010000060.1 GCA_031283905.1 Treponema sp.
TAAAGCCGCTGCCGAAACAGGCGAAAGAACCGCCTCGGTATATTGTAACGCTTACCAGTTATGGGCGCAGGGTCGCTGAGAAAGCGCCGCGCGCCATTCGCTCGTTGTTTAAGCAAACGACCCAGCCCGATAGAATAGTACTGTGGCTGGCGCACGGAACGAAAATCCCGAAAGCATTGAACGCCTTGCAAGACGCGGGGCTTGAAATACGGTTTTGCGAGGATATAAAGTCATACACGAAACTGCTTCCCGCGTTGTCCGCCTTCCCCAATGACGCGCTTATCACGGCGGATGACGACATATTTTATCCGCCCGATTGGTTTAAGGCGTTAAAGGAAGCGTTCATACGCGACCCATCGAAAATACATTGCCATAGGGCGCACGAAATATATCTTGATAACAATAACGCCGTCCTGCCGTATTCACAGTGGGGATGGAGCGTAAAAACCGCAACATGTACCAAGCGGCTTTTTCCCACCGGCGTTGGCGGGATACTGTACCCTCCGCATACCTTTAACGATGAAATCTTCAGGAAAGATATGTTTCAGACCCTGTCGCCTACCGCGGATGATATATGGTTTTGGGCAATGGCCCTGCATAACGGCAAAGAGTTCGCTCTGGTAGAAAACGGCATGAATGACCTCATCAACGTTGGCATAAACAATGACGGATTATGGCGGGTTAATGTGGGAAATAATAAGAATGACGAACAAATGCAACAGGTGCTGCGCGCGTATCCTGATGTATATGAACGTATTTTGTAAAAGCGGAGGCCCGCTTCAGTCTATGGTGAAGTGAGCCTCCCCCGATTAAAAGGACAGGAAGTTAAGCCTAGATCAAAAGAGAGGGTATTTTAGGGGGAAAAAAGCGTTCTTTCCGGAACGTTTAAGGAACGGGCGGCGGTTGCCCGAGAGCTTGGAATTACCGGGAATACGCCGGCGCGATGAAAACGATGAAAGCCTTCATTGGCAGGGAAAAAGCCGGGGATGAAGAGACGGCGCGTTTTGTCCTCCCCGCCGCGTTGGAAAAACTCCCGCAACGCGCTGCAAAGAGTACCGCATCTCTCATCGGAGAGTACCGCATCTCTCGGCAAAGAGTACCGCATCTTTTTCATGCGCCTTTCCCATCGTATATTTCAGAACTGCCAATGGAAGGAAACTTGAATTCCCCTGTTGTTTGAGGCGTCCGCAACAAAATTTATTCCCCAAGGCGGAGAGGAGAGAGGTTCATTTAGAAACCGGAGCAGGTTCCGCGGCATTATACCGAATGCCGCGCAATGAACCGCCGCCTGGAGGCCTATTCTCTGTGAAACCAGCGTTAACAGGAAACATCTCCGAACATTGGAAATACGGCAATACACCGTTTCAATATCCCCTGCATATGGGCGATAAGAACGCCGTAATTCGTGATAGAAGTCTTTTGATCCGCAGCGCATTTTTGCCGGTAGCGCATCTCACGGTTGTTGAGCATACAGCCTCCGCAGTGAACGATAAGTTTGTAGGGCGAAAGATCCAATGGGAAATCGCCGCCGGAGGTGAAGGCGAATTCGATCCGTTTTCCGGTGTGGTTCCGTATCCAGCGGGGCAGTTTGACAGTGCCAATGTCATCGCATTGCCGGTGGTGGGTGCAGCCTTCGGAAATAAGGACGGCGTCGTTGTCTTTCAGCGCGTCGAGAGTCTGAGCGCCCTCTACCGCCGCGGCAAGCAACCCGTTGTAGCGGGCGAATAGTATGGAAAACGAGGTGAGCGGGACATCCGGCGGCGTATCGGCGGACACTTTGGCGAACACTTGGCTGTCGGTTATCACGAGACGGGGCTTTTTCCCTAAATGCGTCAATGTTTCGCGCAGTTCGTATTCCTTCACCACTATCGCGGTTCCGTCCGCTTCCAGTATGTCGCGGATGGTCTGCTGCTGTGGCAGGATGAGCCTGCCTTTCGGCGCGGCTTTGTCGATGGGAACTACCAGCAACACAAAATCAGAAGGGTTTACGAGGTCACCTACCAAACGCAATTTTGGCTCTTCCGTCTTGGCTAGCGCGATGATTTTCTCTTTAAGCGCGTCAATATTGGTCTTGTTTTTCGCGCTTACGCAGATGCCGTGCGGTTCGGGTTTCACTCTTTCCAGAATATCCAAAACAGAGCGGTCAGCAATGTCGCTTTTATTATACGCGATAATGAAGGGCGTTTGTTTTTCCTGAAAAAGCTTGATGAGTTCCTGTTCGGCTTTTTCTTCTGTTCCGGCGCTTGCGTCCGCCACCAGCACCGCGACATCGGTCTTGTTCAACGCCTGCTTCGCTTTGAGAACCCGAAGCTCACCGAGCGCCCCTTCATCGTCAATGCCCGGCGTGTCGATGATTACAACCGGCCCCAATGGGAGAAGTTCCATTGCTTTGTATACGGGGTCTGTCGTGGTGCCTTTTACTTCGGACACGATGGCGAGTTCCTGTCCGGTTACGGCGTTTACAAGGCTTGATTTTCCGGCGTTGCGCCTGCCGAAAAACCCAATATGCGTCCGTGAGGACGAGGGGGTTTCATTCATAGTTCTCTCCCGATTTTCTTCCACGTGAGGCTGCCTCACGTGTGTCAATTTGTGGGGTTTAATACCCCGCCGCAACTCGTTTGCGCCAAACTTGTTTGCGCGTTCTGCGGCGGGGAGGTTCATTTCCGCGCCGATACCGCCTTTTGAAGGCGGCGTTTTTTGTCCATACGCCGAAAGGAGCGTATGAGCGCGATGCCCCTAACACCAACAGCTTCCTGCCCAACGACCTCGCCCGGAGATGTTTGGGCGTTCATTATATCACACTCCCGCCCTGTTTGGATACGATTTGCCTGAACGAGCCGTTGACGCAAGCGTAATATGGACTTGTTGACATTCCGATGGAGTTCCACCGGTTTGTAAAGAGCGTATTGCGCCATAAGGGAGGCCTTGCACTAAGGCGGTTCCACACTCCATGAACCGCTGAAACGGCCTCCGCGGTTCATCGTAGCTATTGATTTCTTTGGAGCCAATCCATGTTTTGCTTGCCGCCTTTTGATAGCGCGGCTTATATTCCATCGCTGCCGCCTGATTTTTTTCATGTTTACCCCCATAGGGACGCTCTCTATTTAGCGTTTCTATCGTAATTTAGGCGTCATTTTCAAGGTGGTGAGGTATCGCGCCCTCTTGACATTCTTTTGATGCTATGGTATAAAGAAGCATTGGGGGTGTCCCGGTTTCGATTGGTACGATTCGGGGCGCCGGCTGCAGGTGGAGCGCCGATCTCCTGATTCGGCATCATTATAACTGCCAAAGCTAAAGTCGCTGACGACAGTTTTGATTACGCACTCGCTGCGTAATCAACGCGGATCCGTTCCTATGCCTTGAGGAACGGCCATCCGCGTTGCAAACAAGGCTGGCCTTGCTTCGCGTCCGGACGAAGCGAGGCGAGATGTTCCGGACTACGGCAACACCGCGCGCCGCGCGGCTACGTGTTGCCCGACACTATAATGCGCGGCTAAACCTGTAGACGCTTGTGTTTCGCGTGTCAGGACACGGGTTCGACTCCCGTCACCTCCACTCTATCTCCGCCTGTTCCATTTCGCTAGGCGCAAGTTGTGTATGAACGGCGCGGTATCGGCGTATGTACGTTGATGCCGCGCCGTTTTGCAAGGTGGAGGTGCGATGCTCTGATGGCGAATGAGATCAATTCGGAGGAATCATATGTTTTACACGGCAAAACAATATGCGCCGTTACGGACGCCATGCGCGGGGAATGCCCCCCCCCCCCCCGCATGGGAACGTATAATCTCAAGAAGCCTTTCCAAGTGGAAAAATCTCCGTCCTTACGCCGTAGCCTTAAAAAAGCGTAAGTTGTTTCTGAATCGCAAAATAGAAAGGGTTTCTAGTAATGTACCGGTTTAACGGCGCGATTAAACATAAAGTAATTATTTTTTCGGCGTGTTTCTTTTTTTTCATTCTGATAAGCGGGAGCGTTATTTTTTTTCATGTAATGCGAAATTTTATTATCGATCACTCGGTGAAGGAATCCAGGCAGTTTGCCGAAAACAAACGCTTGCGCCTGGAATCTCGGCTCAACCAGGAAATTGAATTGACCGTAAGGCTTGCGGAGTCACCCCTTGTCCGCCTTTTATTTCTCAATCCGGATGATCCCGTGATACGTCCGCTCGGCATTGCGGAGATCCTCGCATACGGAAAGGCTTTCTCCGGCGGCGTTGTTTCGTGGACTTGCGATGCGGACGGGCGGTACTATGAAGGCGACTCCTATATTACGACCTATGATCCCGATAACGCCTATCATCGATGGTATCCGGCCGTCCGCGACCAAAAAGAAGCTTTCAGTCTGAACGTATTCTATAACTACTTTGCGGCGAAAGACTGGTATTTGTATATCAACGCGCCGGTGAGGGAGCATGAAGGCGAGGGCGCCAAGGGAATCGGCGTTGTGGGCAACCGAGTGGCTCTGAGCGCTTTTCTCTCTTTCCTGTATAGCGCGGTTGATTACGCCGCTCCGCCAGAGGCGGAGTTGTACCTGTTCAACGGTAACGGCGAAATAACCGCCGCCCGCGATTTCGCTCTTGTCGACGCAGGGGCCGAAAGGCTCCTGTTGACCGATTACTTCGCGGAAGCCGGCGGGAAGATAGTGTCCGAAATCCATAGTCTCGCGCCCGGTGCATCCGTTTCTTTCATTGACAACGGCGTCCAATATACGGTCATGCCTATACCTTCGCTGAACTGGTATATGCTTGTGGTCAGACCCATCGACTTTTCTCTGATTTTAGGCAACTCGGTAACCGCCGTATTCGCGGCGATGATGGGAGTTATCTTTCTGGTGTTCGTCATCTTCACTACGTATATCGTCAAACTGATCAAGCCGGTGATAGCCCTTGCCGAAACCATGGATATAATTCTTTCGATTACGCCCAATCTGGTAGCCGTGGTTGATGAAAAGAGCCGTGTCCTCTATATGGGCAAGGCGATGCGCGACATGGCAGGTTACCGTAGCGCGAAAGACTGTGAAGGGCGGCCGATTCTTGATTTTTTTGATAATGAAGATATGAAAGCGATGATTGACGAAGCGATTCAACAAAACGGGTATTTTGAAACCGTCCATAAAGCGAAAACAGGGGAGAAATGGCAGTTTTTCAAAGTTATGGCTAAGGACATAGATTCGACTTTTCGGGGGAGATTTCTTCTTCTCATCGATATTACAGCGGCGATGATGTACGGGCTCACCGACCCGTTGACCGGTCTTGCGAACAGACGGAACTTCGATCAGTGTCTGAAAGACGAATGGAAACGGGCGGTAAGGGATCGGTTGCCGCTCTCATTTCTGATGATGGATTTGGATCTGTTCAAACGCTACAATGACACTTACGGGCATCCGCAAGGCGACCAGCTACTCAAGGCGGTGGCGAGCGTCATAGCGGGAGCCGCGAATCGGCCGGCGGATCTGGCGGTGAGAATGGGGGGCGAGGAATTCGGTCTGCTTTTGCCGAATACCAAGCGCTTCGGAGCGCTGGAAATAGCCGAACGCATCCGGCGCGAGGTGGAAGACACCTGCGTCCCCCTTGCCAACGGGAAAGGGGTGACCTCCATAACGATCAGCATCGGCGTTGCGTGCGTAATCCCGGCATTGCAGAAGAAGGCGGAAGACCTTGTGAGCATCGCGGACCAACGCCTATACGAGGCGAAACGCCGGAACAGAAACCGTGTCTGCTCATAGCCGCGCAATCAGCCTGCCGCTATCTGAACGCGCCCGCGCGTAACCGCCCCGCATCGCGTGAGTCCCCCGCATCCCTTCCCTACGGAGGGGGAGTGCCGCCCCTCTATACGAATTGAGTTTTTCCAGCAACAGCCGCGCCTTCTCTCTCACCGGTTTTGTATACGCTCCCCGTGAGATTTGCGCGATGGAATAGCGGGTGTCGAGGTTTATCGCGCCCTCCTGTTCCTCGCCGTACTTTTCGAGTGCGTCCAGGTACGCCAGCGCCAGGAGGTTGTCGGGGCGGGGGGCGTTGAGACGGCGCATCATGTCGTTAAGAATTATCTCGTCTTCCGCGGTTAGGCCTATTTTTGAAAGCGCGTAGAGCGCCGGTATCAGCGCCATCACATCGGACTCGGCTTTCAGCATCCGCAGAAGGATTTTCTTGGCGTCCTCCCCGCCGTAATCGCCCAAACAAGCCGCAGCTTTCGCCCGTATGCCCGGATAATTATTGGCGGTTATGCCGTTTACGCGCGTCTTGTTGACCGTTCCCTCAAGAGCCAGAAATTCCAGCGCGTCCAGCATTTCAGGATATTTCTTGTTTTGCGCGAGTAGTTTGGCGGTAAGGGCAAGCGCGTTGTTTTTCAGCTTCAACTCGGGCGACCTGCTCTGTTCCGCGATAAGGATAAGATTCGCCATGTCCGGGGAATAGGAGCGTTCGGTTTCGACATCCCGTTCCACGCCGGCTTCCTGCGCGGCGGCCATTTGCGCGGTTTGAAAGACGAGGGACACAACGATGATACAAACACCCGCCCTACACGCCGTCATACCCAAAAACGGACGGCGTGTAGGGCGGCCCGCCGTTTGACGCACCGTTTTAGGAGAAAAGAATAAAACCTCGCAAACGACCGCCATACGGATTACTCCGTCAATGCTTTCGCCGTGTCGTAGATTGCCCGGTACACCGCCGGTATATCTTCTTCTTCAATACTGGAGAACGCCACGCGGAGGTACACGCCGCCCAGCGCAATCGTGCCGATGCCGTGTTCCGCGAGCAGCGTCCGGCGTAGCGTCTCCGCGTCCAGCCCGTTACACCTGAAACTCATAAAATACCCGGAATTGAAGGGCAGCGGTTCCAGCGCCTTATGCCCGGGACGCTCCGCTATAAACCGTTTTACCGCCCGGTAACGCCTCCTCAGCAACTCAAAACACGCCTCTTTTTCAGCATTGGTTCTGGGATCGCTCATGGTTTGCAGCATGAGGTATTGCGCGGGCGTGTTGGCGCAGGAAACCGATGAGCGGATACACCCCATGAGCTTCTTCACCAGCGCGTCATAATGGCGGGCCTCCATGCCCTTACAGCCAAAGGTAACAAACCCCATGCGCAAGCCCCATGCGTAGTCTTCTTTCGTGGGACCATCGATCTTTACGGCCAAAATCCGTTCGTGAAGGTTGGTAAGCCTGCAAAAAATGGATTCCTGAATGATATGATCCTCGTAGAAAAGCCCGAAATAGGCGTCATCGCAGAAGACCAGCACGTCCGCCCCCCGCGCCGCGACATCCTCAAGCAGGCCGAATATCCGTTCCGCCTCGTCTATAGTGGGCGAATAGCCCGAAGGGTTGTTCGGAAAGTTGAGAATGATCCGCGCGGTTCCTGTTTCCACGGCCTCCCGTACGCCCCGCTCTATTGACTCCATAGCGAGTCCGGGCCCACCGTTGAAAAAAGGGATTTCTTTTACAACCGCTCCGCTCCGCTCCTGAAACACGAGTTCGTAATTGTCCCAGCACGGATCACTTGCTATGATGACGTCCCCCTCGTTGAGGAACAGATCGGACATGTAGGAAATGCCTGCGGTAATGCCCGGTACAACCACGGGCAACGATATATGCTCCGGGTTTATGAAAGGATTTTTCTGAATGAGCATCTCCTTCCAAGCCAGCCGCGCCTTTTCTACCCCCGCTGTCGGGGCATACGCCACGATTTCTTCGGGCGTGAAAAGAGGCATGGCCTCCGCAATGGCGGACATGAGCAACGGACTTCCCTTGCTGTACGCCATGCCAATCGTCCCATTCGCTTTATGGGCGGATATTCTCGCTTCCGCGGCCTGGGCGATGATGCCTTTGGGAAAGTAGAGGCGGCTCCCCAATTTAGACAGCAACCGCGAAGCGACCGTACCTTCCAGAACACCGTTGAGTTCCTGCGCAAGAATGTGCATATTGTTCTCCTCATGAAAAGCTTTTTACTTAATACATATTCCTTGAGGGAATTCTTCAAACAAACTTTAAATTTCTTGTTTTAGAGTTACCTTATCATATAGTATATGAAACAAGAGAGTCAACCATACATCAGTAATAAGCTGGCATCTCATGAGAGATGCTTCAAATTTCTCTCGTTTGTATCCTATAAAAGAAGAAGTGTTTAACTAAAAGGATATTTGGGACGCTGAAAGAAAACCACCGGCCGACTGTGCCTTATGAGAAATCAGGCATAAACTTTTCGGCTTTATTTCTTATATGGCTAGGCTATCTCACGGGCTAAAGAAAACCTAAACAACACTGAGAAGCCGCTTAAGTTGTTGATACCGTCTATCTGATTTGGGGGAATATGGTGGAAGATATAAAGAAATACCCTTCCTATGGGGGAACCTCGGCCATATACCGGCGTGTTCTCTAGAAGTCTCCTCAAAAGCGCAGAAGGTTATATTTATATACCCACACCGCTCCTTTCTCTCAAGCCCTAAAAGCGAAAACGCTAAGCTACAATCGCTCTCCCGTTTTTCGCTTTCTTATCTTCCCGTATCGCAACCATTTCGCTTGCTGAAATTACGCCCCTTCATCCCTGAGCGCCCTCTTACGATCAATATGGACGGGGAAGTTTTTTTATGACGCCAATCTTACAGTGGAACTTATTCCCGCCGCAGTGAACATTGTCGCGCCGAACAATCTGCCCTACTGCCGCAGAAGCGCCGCCTCAAATGTATAGCAATGAATCACCCTCCCCCCAAGACGAAACTTGACCCACATATGCCGGGGAACTTTTGCCGCCGTGAATGGGACTTCCGCATCGCGCACCCGCAATGACAAAAATATGAAGCTGTACATTCTGCGGACTTTCCGGGAGCGCTTTCCTTCATTTGTGGGTCAAGTTTAGCCCCGAAGCGCGGGGCTCCTGCGCAATTCCGGCAGGTTTACTCAACCTTAAACTTAGAAACTTCTTTTAGAAGAGCGTCAATTTGATTTTTGTTGTCCTTGCTTATTTCATTCACTTGCTCTACGGAGTGGTCTAT
>JAITAW010000094.1 GCA_031283905.1 Treponema sp.
AATCTGCTTGCGGCGCTGGTTGAATATGGATTGTCGAACGGGTACGCAATCCCGCAATTGCCCATAAACAATTTATTTGGACTTGAAATAGAAAAATCAGCATATCAAAAAGCATTGGATTTGTTTAAGACGCGGTATAAAACTGACCAGACGCATAACTTCTATAATGATGATATTTTAAATTATAATGAAAAAGAATTTGACGTGCTTTTCGGGAATCCGCCGTGGTGTAATTTTGTTGATGCGCCGAGCGACTATAAAGAAAAAATAAAACATCTTTTCTTTACATATAATTTGATTGACAAGACACAAAAATTGCTTCTTGGCTGTTCACGAATAGATATAGCCGCTCTTGTTATTCAGAAAACAATTCTTTGCAATCTGCGACAAAATGGGGACGCCGTTTTTTTTCTTCCTTTGTCGCTTCTTTTTAATAATGGAGCGCATGCCACATTCAGAAAATTTAACGTTCAAAATATTCGTTATTCGCTATGCTCTGTCTATGATTTTGATGGCATTGATGTTTTCGAGAAAATATCAACCAGATACGGACTGGCTTCATTTAAAAAAGAGTATTCCGCTCAAATTCGTTCCGTTCCTTATTTTAGGAATGAAAACAATAAATGGAGAGAATATGAAGCGGCGTCTTCCGGCGCGGGCGGGGCATATATAATAACAAGAAACAAACAAAACAAAAAAGTAACCATTCCCAGTATTTATGTACCAAAGACCGCTAAACCAAGACAAGGAGTTAACCCGTGCGGAGCAATAGACGTTTTTGTATTTAAAGAGTACGCCGACATTGACAACGATATATGCAAAGTAAATGGTATGCATTATTTACCTAAAAAATATGTATATCCTCTTATCACGGCAAATAATTTCCGCGAGAACAAAACCGCTTCAAAATGGATTTTATTGCCTTACAACAGAACCGCCGGAAAACCGCTTGCGCCTTATGAAGTGGAAAATGAACCTCATTTATTTACCTATTTACAGATGCATAAAAAAACACTGGAAAACCGTAAGGGCGTTTTGATTCAAGCGCAAATAAAACATGGTCTTTGGTGGGCCCTGTTGGGCGTCGGTCCATACAGTTTTTCCCGATGTAAAATTGTATGGGAGGCTTACGGAAGAAAAACCTTCAGACCTTTAATTTTTGACGGTGATTGGCAGGCCAATCAATCGTTACAGACATTTATTCCGTGTGAAGACAGACGGACGGCAGAAGGCTTGCTGCTTCAATTAAGCAATCCACAGATAGAAGAGTATCTTCTTGCTTCAAGAATGGAAGGAACTATGAATTGGGCGCAACCGGGAAAAATGTCATCAATTCTCCACTATCAGGATAAATAATCAGATTTATTTGCATAGCGGCGCATAACGGGACTGTGAATCGTTAATTTGAACCCACGCGGTAACAAATCGTAACTCTTTATGTTATAAAGGCTTACATGAAAAGACTACCCGAACGATGGGCGTTCTAAACCTCAGTACTGAAAAAATGGCAACTAAATTTACTTTCCCATGCCGTATCCTGAGACGGAAGAAAAGTACCGTTCCGTGCGGCGCATTCCGCTTCATATTCTTTTGGCTTGACGGAATCATAGAAAATGTCATATATTATCAAAGAGGTGATTCATGATAATAAAACCTATGGTTCGTAACAATATCTGTATCAACAGCCATCCCGCAGGGTGCGAAACGGCGGTGAAACGGCAGATAGCGTATGTCAGGAACCGTTTTGCGGAAGATTCAAAAAAAACAAAAGACGCGGACCCGCAAAAGGCCGGCGCCGCGCCCGCATTGGCGCTTGTCATCGGCTGTTCAACCGGGTACGGGCTTGCAAGCCGCATCGCCGCGGCTTTCGGGTACGGCGCCGTAACAATAGGGCTTTCGCTGGAAAAGCCCGCTTCCGAATCAAAGCCGGGTACGCCGGGCTTCTATAATAACCGCGCGTTTGATAAACTCGCCGCGGAAGCGGGACTCGTGTCGTCAACGCTAAACGGCGACGCCTTTTCCGGTGAGATAAAGGCGCAAACCATACAGGCGGTCAGGGACGCCGCCGCGAAAGCCGGTATAAAATCCCGAATCGATCTGGTTGTCTACTCGCTTGCGTCTCCGGTGCGCGTTGATCCCAAGACCGGCGTCATGTATAAATCCGTGATCAAGCCCATAGGCGGGTCCTATACGGGAAAAACCATTGACATGATGACCGGCAGGATGTTTACGGCGGGCGCGGAAGGCGCGACTCAGGAAGAAATAGCCGCAACCGTTAAGGTCATGGGCGGAGAGGATTGGGAACTGTGGATAGACGCACTTGAAAACGCGGATTTGCTTTCGCCGTGCGCTCGTACCGTAGCCTATACCTATATAGGCCCCGAACTTTCTTGGGCTATTTACAAGAACGGTACTATCGGCAGGGCGAAAGAAGACCTTGAACGCGCGTGTACGGCGATAAACAGCCGGTTCCGTGAGAAAGACGGCGCGGAAACCATGAAAAGGGCGTTTGTTTCCGTGAACAAGGCGCTTGTAACCCGCGCCAGTGCGGTCATACCGGTTATTCCGTTTTATGTGTCCTGCCTTTTCAGGGTTATGAAGGACAAGGGCCTGCACGAAGGCTGCGTTGAGCAGATAACGCGGCTCTACCGCGAGCGGCTCTATACGCCGGAAGCGGCCGGAGATCCGGGCAAAACGCCGGTTGATGAAACGGGACGCATCCGCATGGATGATCTTGAAATGCGCGATGATGTCCAGAGGGAAACGCTCGCGCTCATGAACACGGTCACCGAAGAAAACGTCTGGACGGATATGGATGCCGCGGGCTTCAAACACGACTTTCTTGAAGCCCACGGCTTTGACGTTGAAGGCGTTGATTATGACGCGGATGCGCCGCTCCTGTTGTAGTAAGGAACAGTATGGATAGCAAACTGATATTGTCGTTGTTTGACAAATTTAACGAAGGCTCCGCCGCAGAGCTTGATTTCACTGACGGAACCGTCCGTTTCACGCTCAAAAGGAAGGAAGCCGTCAAGCCGGACGTTGGTTCGGCGCATGGCGCGGCGCGGATGGGCGGCGCTTCCGCGCCCTCCCTGCTTGATCCGCCTCCGGCGGCGGAGGCGACCGCGCCGGAAGCGGCTGGCGGAGCGGGCGAGTCCGGCGAGACCATCACAAGCCCGATTGTGGCCACCTTCTACGCATCCCCAGGACCGGACGCGCCGCCCTTTGTTACGGCAGGCTCAAAAGTCAAGTCCGGCGAGACGTTGTGCGTTCTGGAAGCGATGAAGATGATGAACAAACTCGAAGCCGAATTCAATTGCGAGATTCTTGCGATAAAAGCCAAAAGCGGGGACATGGTTGAATATGGACAGCCTCTTTTCGAGGTAAAACGGTTGTAAGGATAATGATACACAAACTGCTAATCGCCAACCGCGGTGAAATCGCGGTCCGCATCATCAGGACATGCAAAGAAATGGGAATCAAAACCGTCACGGTGTATTCAACCGCGGATAGAGGCGGCCTGCATACCGGTATGGCGGATGAAAGCGTGTGCATCGGCCCCCCGGCCTCCAAAGACAGCTACCTGTCCCGAAACAACCTGATTGCCGCCGCGTTGAAAACCGGGTGTGACGCGGTTCATCCGGGCGTGGGCTTTTTATCGGAAAACGCGGACTTCGCTCGTTTCGTCCGCCGGGAAGGGCTTGCCTTCATAGGGCCATCGCCTGAAGTCATCGAGATGCTTGGCGATAAGGTGAAAGCGCGGACCGCCGCCGTGAAATTCGGTCTGCCGGTTACGCCCGGTACCCAGGACGCGGTTGGAGACAACGCGCTTGAAACCGTGAAGGGCATTGGTTTTCCGGTCATCATCAAGGCGGCGGCGGGCGGCGGCGGTAAGGGTATGCGCATTGTCAGGCGTGAAGCGGATTTGGAGGAAAACATCAGGATAGCGCGTTCCGAGGCGTTAGCCAATTTTGGCGATGAGCGGGTGTTCATTGAACGCTTTGTTGAAAAGCCCCGTCATGTGGAACTTCAGATACTTGCGGACGGTAAGGGAAAGGTGGCGGTTCTGGGGGAGCGTGACTGTTCCGTACAGAAAAACCATCAGAAACTTATTGAGGAAAGCCCGTCTCCGGGTGTAACGGACGCCATGCGCGGGCAAATGAGGACGGGCGCGGTGAATATGTTCCGCGCGCTTGATTATTGCGGGGCAGGCACCATCGAATTCCTTGTCGAAGGCGGCGTATTCTACTTTATGGAAGTGAACGCCCGCGTGCAGGTTGAACATCCGGTAAGCGAATTCGTTTCCGGCGTTGACATCATCCGCCAGCAGATACTCGCCTGTACGGAAAATACGTTAGAAATTGACGGATCGGAGGGCGGCGCTTGCGACGTGCGGCTTTCCGGCTGGGCTATAGAGTGCCGCATCAACGCTTTAAGTCCGGGGCG
>JAITAW010000102.1 GCA_031283905.1 Treponema sp.
GCCATCTTGACGGACTTGTAAAACACCAGGGCGGCCTGGTACGCCTCGCTTCCGGCGGTCAGTTCCGTGTCGTCAATAGCCTCTTCCAACTGCTGCACCGTGTTGAGCAGCGTCCAAAACCCGTGGGCGTCGGCAAAGTCAACGCCGAAAGTGTCCACTTCGAGGTAGGGCGGGACCAGATTGGGGTTTTGCCGGGCAAAGTCATAGGCTTTTTCCACAAAGGCGATGGTCTTTTCGCCCATTTTCGGGAGTTCCCGCCGCTCCGCCGCGGTCAGCGCCAGCATATAGGGGGCAAGCAGGGCCCGCGCCTCGTCGATCTTGGCCTGCGCCTGGGTCAAAACCGTTGACGGAATTGCCTGCGTGTGTTGATTATCTTTCATAATTGCTCCTTTTAAGTATTGCTGGTCTATTATAGATGGGAATGGCGGATTTGGCAAGCGGAGTTATAGGATAATTCATTTTATGGAGGCGGGAGCATAGAGACCGGCAAGACAGCGGGACTTGATTCAATGAGGTTTTTCTGTAAAATATATGAAAGAATATACCGTTATTTTTCTTGCCTTTATTAGTATTATAATATTAATCACTGTATATAGATTAATTAGGCGTACTATTTCATTAACCGGGTATAGTAGATGGGTAAAACAACGCGGTATAGCCGTTCTTGAAAATAAGCATGAAAGAATACAATTATGGAAAGACGCCGATGTAACTGATAGATATACGCCCCGCGCAGAGAGTCCCTGGGGTCAAGGCTGCCCGCAAGCTATAAAAAGGTTTGGAGCGTAGTGCGTCTGACGGCCGTTTTTCAACGCGCCTGATTTTGAGAAAAGGGCGTAAAATATAAAGGAGATGTAAAGAAACCATGCGCCGAAGATATTACGCGACTTTTGCGTCCGGTTTTCAGAATACCGTTACGGACATACTCAAAAAGACCGCCCAAGACGTTGTTGTTGTACTGCTGCTGGACGGCGCGGTTGTTTTTGAGACGGCGCTCCCGCTTAACGCATTATGTTTGTTTTGGAACAACAATATTTTTGCGGCGCTTCATGTTCTGGAACAAAAAGAAAAGAACGGCTCCGTTATTGAGGCGCATATGAGCATTGCGGAGAAAAATAAAAAAATACGGCTGACAGATTTTCAAAGAACAAAAAATGTTGGAACGTTTAGAATCGTAACCTCAAACGCAAACCGCCTTGTTTCCGTCAATGAAGAGGTAAAACAAAAGATGGAGCGCGTCATTTCCAGGGAAACAGGTTTGACTCCGAACAGGAGCAAGCCGGACGTTGAATTCTGGTTTTTGTACCGCAACGAGGGCTTTTCTTTTTTCTTGCGGCGGCTTTCCAAACACGCCCCTTTTGACGCCGCGCTGCATAAAGGCGAATTGACGCCGCAGTTGGCGTACATACTGTGTTGGCTGTCCGATCCCCGGAAATCCGATGTGATTCTGGATCCGTTTTGTGGATACGGGTCTATACTCCGGCAAAGAATGCGTTTTCCTTTTGAGAAATTCTATTCTTTCGACATAAAAGACGAGGCGGCGCGTGTATCCAAAAGCAAAGTCAAAGGAGCGTTTCTGAAAAAGTGCGATGTAAGAAAGGTCGATTTCTTTACTATTTTTCACCATCTGAAAGAAGGAAGCGTTGACGCGATCATCACGGATCCGCCGTGGGGGATTTATGAAGCGCTGCCTATGCCGACGGATCAATTTTATGACAAGATGCTGAGGATATTTTACCGGTTGCTAAAACCGGACGGCGTTATCATCGTACTGACCGCGCGGAATGATGAATTCGGCGCGTCCGTATCTTGTATAAAGGAATTTACCGTTGTGGAAGCCCCGAATGTGTTAGTGTCCGGCAGGAAGGCGCGTGTGTACAAGATAAAGAAACCGCGCTCCTGAATCACGCGCCGATTATGGCCGCGATTTGTTCCCCGGCAATTCGCGGGTCCGCGCGGCCCCGGGTTTTTTCCAGCACTTTGCCTACGAGGAAGGCGGCAAGCGTACGTTGCCGTTTCTGGTTTTTGGTAGCCGCGGCTTCACGCGCTTCGGCAATGGTCGCGGCTTCCTCTTGTTCCACAAGAGCTACGACTTCAGCTATCTCCGCCGGATCAGTGATTTGCTCCCATCCTTTTTCGCGGATAATGACGGCGGGGTCGCGGTCTTCGGAGAGAACCAGTTCCAGCGTCTGTTTGGCGTTTTTGGCGGAAAGCAAACCGTTGGCGGTCATTGCGACAAGGCGGGCGAAACGGTCGACGGTGAGCGTGAAGGAGCCTATAGCGGAAAGCGCGACGCCTTCCCTCAGCAGGATGTGTTTTATATCCGTTAAAAGCCAGTTCGCTATGCGCAATGCCGTGTTTTTTTTATCCAGACCGGAGGAAATGCGCAATGCGGCGGCGACTGCGGACTCAAAATAATCCGCAAACGCCCGTTCTTCACAGATGATGGCGGCTTGCTCCGTGGAAATGCCGTACTCGTTTTCGAGCCTTTTTTGGCGGGGCAGAGGAAGTTCCACCATAGCGTCTTCCACGGATTTCAGGAACGCGGATTCCGGCTCAAAAACCGGCAGATCCGGTTCCGGAAAGTACCGGTAGTCTTGGGCGTTTTCCTTTTGACGCATAGGTTCGGTTTGGTCGCGGTTTTGATTCCAAAGGCGGGTCTCCTGTGCCACGGTTTTTCCCGCGTCAAGCGCCTTAGCCTGCCGCTCTATCTCGTAGTTCAACCCAAGCCGCACAAAACGGGAGGAGTTCAGGTTTTTTATCTCGACTTTTTTGCCCAACCCTTTGCCGGGCAGGTTGATGGATACGTTCGCATCGGCGCGGAGGCTTCCTTCTTCCATGTTGCCATCGCACACACCCAGGTACCGCACCATGCGCCGGAACTGCTGAATAAAAACTTCCGCCTGCTCGCCGGTTTCCATATCCGGTTCGGTAACGATTTCCAAAAGGGAAACCCCGGCGCGGTTATAGTCCAAAAGCGATACGGTACCGGTATGTATCATCTTGCCGGCGTCTTCTTCAAGGTGGCATTCGTGGATGCGCACCCGCTTCACGCCCCACGGTCCTTCAATGTCAACATAGCCTTTCTGCCCCAATGGAGATGCAAACTGGGAAATCTGGTAATTTTTGGTCATATCCGGGTAAAAGTACTGTTTGCGCTCAAACCATGTTTTTTCAGGTATGGTACAATTCAACGCCTTCGCAACCATGCACCCCATTTTCATAGCTTCTCTATTCAAAACCGGCAGTACGCCCGGATACCCCAGACACACCGGACACACATTGGTATTCGGTTCATCGCCGAAAGCGGAACGGCATCCGCAAAAAACCTTCGTTTTAGTCAAAAGATGAATATGAACTTCAAGCCCGATAAATGATTGATACATCCTTTTTTTCCTTTTTTTCCTTATATTAAACGCACACGCTTTGCGCCGCTCTGCACCGTTATGCGCGGCTTTCGGGTTGCTTTCAAAAATTTTATGCTCATCATATCTAAAAACAATGAGTCTTGCAAGAGGGGGATGTTCTAACGAGACCTTGAGGGCGAGTCGTGTTGCCCGCTATGCCGGAAATCCACGCCTGTCCAACCGCCGAATGGTCAGAACAATCGCAATGGTAAGCGGGAGACACGCGCCCAACCATGCGAGCGGATTTGCGAAACAAAGTCCGGTAAACCCGAAAAATCCGGACAAAAGAATCGCGGCAAAGACGCGCATAAGCAGTTCCATGATGCCGGCGAGTGTGGGAACGATGCTGTTGCCCAGTCCCTGCAAGGTTTGCCGCGCGATAAAGAGCCATGCAAGAAAAATATAGAAGCTGCCGCTTGCCTTGAGGTAGATATGGGAAAGTGCCGTCGCCTCCGCCTGATCCGCTCCCAAAAAAAAACTGGAGAAGTACCTCCCCGCAAAGAAGCAGACAACGCCCATAACCACGCTGAACGTTCCCGAAATGGCGAAGCAGCACAAAACGCCTTTTTTGATGCGATCGATCTTGCGCGCGCCGTAGTTCTGCGCCGAGTAGGTCGCCATGGCCGCGCCGAATGAGCTCAGCGGCATAGTCGCTACCATATCGATCTTTTGGGACGCGGTATACGCGGCCACCGCAATAGAACTTTTCAGATTGTTCAACGCAAACGTTACCGTCACGGCGCCTATTGCGATAATGCTCATCTGAAAACCCATAGGAAACGCAACCCTGATGTGTTCCCACATGCGCGCACCGGCATCCTTCCAATCCGTTTTCCGTACGCGCAACATGGAAAATTTTCGTAGCATCACCGGAATACACAGAAGTCCCGAAAGAGCCTGCGCGATAACTGTGGCGTATGCCGCGCCCTCAACGCCTGTATGGAACCACAAAATGAAGGCGAAATCCAACAGGATGTTGATGACGCTTGCGATTACAAGAAAAATGAGCGGCGTTACGCTGTCACCGACCGCTCTCATCATGTTTGACAAAAGGTTGAAGAGGAGCGTCGCGGGAAAACCCCAATAAATAACGATGATGTACGAATACGCGGCGTCTATAATATCGGGCGGCGTGTTCAGCAACCGCAAAAGCGGCATAGCCAAAGCGACGCTTGCAACCATAAGCGCGACGGTTACTATGCCGCCGAGCACGATGCTGGCGGCAAAACTCTTCCGTACGCCGGCCATATCACCCGCGCCGAAACGTTGCGATGTGATGATCGACAACCCTTGCGTAAACCCCATCATAAAACCCAAAATAAGGAAGTTCATGCTTCCGGTGCTGCCCACCGCGGCAAGCGCGTGTATGCCGATGGTGCGTCCTACGATAAGAGCATCAGCCATATTGTAAAACTGTTGAAAGAGATTCCCTATGAGCAAGGGAAGGGTGAATCCCACAATCAACAGGGCGGGATTTCCCACGGTAAGATTCTTTGTCATACTTGTAAACGGCGCTTTTATTCTATCAAGATTTCGTAACGGAGGCTTGATAAAGTAAAAAATAGTATGTCTTTTTTGAAAAAAAATTGCAAGACGGCAAAGCAGGCGATGCGCGACTTCCTTTTATATAGTAAAGAGACGCCATGTTTATAACATCCTACGCGCCCTTTGGGGCTGACGGCATCATCATTCGGGTGGAAGCCGACATACGCCGAGGTATACCGGGCGCGGACATTACCGGACTTGCCCAAGCCGCAGTGAGGGAGTCGCGGGAACGGGCGCGGGCGGCTTTCCGCAATTCCGGCTTCGAGTTTCCAAAGGATCGCATCCTTATCAACCTCGCGCCAGCAGGCGTCCGCAAAGACGGAGCGTCTCTTGATTTGCCCATCGCCCTCGCGGTCATGGCTGCCGCACATTCGATCCCCCCGCCGGACAATCTTATGGCGCTCGGAGAGCTTGAGTTGTCAGGCAACCTGCGTCCGGTGCGGGGTGTGCTTGCGGCAATCGCCGGAGGACTTGAAGTCGGCGTCAAGGGGTTTATCGTTCCTCTGGAAAACGCTGCTGAAGCGCGTATCTTGGCGAAAGACAAAACCGCCGCGGTGTCAACGTTGAAGGAAGCGGCGGAAGCGGTCGCATACTATGCGCAAAACGGCGTCTTTCCCGGCGGCTTGAGCGTCCGCCGGCAGGAAAACTCCGGGTTGTCTCCGCAAGCGGCGTATTCCGGTGAATTCGCTACAGGCGACTTCGCCGATGTGCGGGGGCAGGGGCGGTACAAGCGGGCCATCGAGATTGCGGCGGCCGGCGGACACAATCTCCTCGTATTTGGACCGCCCGGAGCGGGTAAAACCATGCTGGCGCGGCGATTCCCTTCCATTATGGCGCCGCTCTTGCCAAGCGAGGCCGTGGAGGTAACGAGGCTGCACAGCCTTGCGGGCATCCTGCGCTTCGATGCCGGACAGGAAGGGCTTATCACTACGCCGCCCTTCCGTTCGCCGCATCATTCGGCAAGCGCCGAAGGCATTTTAGGCGGCGGAAAAACCGTACGCCCCGGTGAAATCAGCCTCGCGCATTTCGGTACGCTCTTTCTGGATGAAGCCCCTGAATTCCGGGGCAATGTTCTGCAAGCCCTGCGCGAGCCGCTTGAAGACAGAGTTATCAGCATATCCCGCGCCGAGGGATCCGTGCGCCTTCCGGCTGATTTTCAACTCATACTCACGGCAAATCCTTGCCCATGCGGGAAACTCGGCATGACAGGACACAACTCCGATGCCATGTGCTTCTGTTCTCCCGAAGAAATCCACCGGTATTGGCGCAAATTGGGCGGCGCCCTGCTTGACCGGGTGGAACTGCGGGTCAGGGTCAAGCAAAGCGATACGCCCCTTACCGGTTCAAACGCCGAAGAGCCAAGTGCGGCCGTTGCGGAACGAACGTTACGCGCCGTTGAAATACAACGCCGCCGGTTTCAGGACAATGGTAGCGGCGGCGCGGCAATCAGGCGCAACGCGGCCATGACGCCGCCGTTTATAGATCGGTACTGCGCCGTATCCGGCGAAGCTGAACGGGCGCTCAACGCGGCGGAACAAAAACTCGGCTTTTCAGGCAGAGCGATTCACGGCGTTCTCCGCACCGCCCGCACCATCGCGGATATCGAAGGTTGCGACTCAATAAAGCCCGTGCATATCTTGGAGGCCATTCAGCATCGTAGGCTGGGGGATGATCCATATGACGTAATGACATGAACTCAAACAAGTGAATCTCCCTGCCGCAGAGCGCTAAACTTGACCCACAATTTTCACGCGTTCATGCTATGCTCCCTGAAAAGCCGAGAACCCGGGGAGGGAAATATGGCGCGGGGGACAAGTTTGGACATGGAAGAAGAATTCGCCGGGCTGAATTTTCATTTGTTACGGCTTGAAGATCGGTTTGTCAGAAGCACGGAGACATTCTATAAGCGGCCCGGCGCGTCAATCTGTAAAGCGGGCGAAGACCGCGCCGAGTCCGGGGCAATTTACCGGATGCCGGGGAATGAACGTTTTGGCCGGAAGGGGATCGCCGAGGCTCGCCGGGAAGCGGCGGTACGGCGAACGGTCGAATAGGGCGGAACCATTCCGGACATATCCCCGCCGTTTCGGCGGCAATTACTCTATCTCTTGACAGTGTTCTTCTGTAAATTCCATACTTACTTTATCCGCTCTTTCCTCTCTTCCCTTCTGCCGGGAGGCAACGTGCCGGACATGGTACCGATGAAGCGGAACCGGGTTCATCCGTGGAACTATGACGGAGATAGAGCGGTTTTTCCGGAGACCCAAGGGATTTCGAGGGATTCGCGCCCGCTATGACAAACTTGACCGTATCTTTTCTGCTTTTATCTATCTCGCTTGTATTTGTATCGCTTTGCGTTGTGTGAGCATGCCCCTAGGATTCTCCGATCAAGACGATTGTCCAAAAGCGCGTAAATCAGTATAGTAGACATATGCAACTGCCTTGTTATCCTGACTTCGCCCCGCTTGTCCTTGAAATGCGGGCTGAAATCCAACCCTTGCTTGCGCGCTTGCCGGACGGCGTATCGGAATTCACCTTTGCCAACTTGTATCTGTTCAGAAAGCGGTACGCCTACCGCGTCTGCCTTGCGCAAGAGGCGGATCAAAGCGGACCGCGCGCCGAGCCGGACAAAAAAACGATAATCATCTCCGGAGAGCGGGATGGCAAAAAATTCTTTGAGACTCCTTCGTTCCCGCCCGTTAAAGAAATCCTCCTATCCCTGTTCAAGACGCACGATTACTGGAAGTGCATCCCCGATTCGGTATTGAGTCCGAACAAAGCGCTTATTGAGCAATGCGGCGTAGAAATCACGGAAGACCGTGATAATTTCGATTATCTTTACCTCAGAACCGATCTTGCCGAGCTTTCCGGCAAGAAATTTCACAAAAAACGAAATCTGGTGAACGCATTCCTTAATATGTACATTCCGCAGGTTGAGGAACTCACGGAAGACAAAATCCCCCTTGCGCTTAAAATTTTAGAACGCTGGCGCGCTGACAAAGGCGAAGAGGGGGATTACGCGGCCTCAAGAGAGGCGCTTGATCTGTTCGGCGTTCTCGGCTTGCGGGGGAACATCTACTATATCAACAAGTACCCCGCGGGCTGGTGTTTGGGGGAAAGCCTCGCAAACGGAACTATGTTCGGCATCCACTTTGAAAAAGGGCTTGATGAATACAAGGGCATCTATCAGTACATCAATCAAAATTTTGCGGCTTCGCTCGAGGAACGCTACGTATACATCAATCGTGAACAAGATCTTGGCGATGAAGGGCTGCGCCAAGCGAAAATGACCTACCGCCCCATAGGTTTTGTGCGGAAATATATGGGGAAAATCGCGGGCGGCTGCTAGCCGCCGCAAGGGCGCGGGCCTGTTCCCGCCCCTCCCGCTATATCTTCCATATCCCGAAGCTCTGCGCTTCCATACGGCAACGGCCTTCATGCAAGGAACAAGAGCCAATGGCGTAGACTGGGGTTCCCGTCAAGGATACCGCCGTTTCAACGGCGGCGGATCCCGAGTTTACGGCAAGAACCAGCGCGCTGCGGCGGTATACAAAGAGCCGTTTTTCCGCGTGGAGGATTTCGAGATTCGGTTTGGACTGCAAATCCGGCTCCGCACGGCGCAGTCTCAGCAGCGCTTTCACCGTGTTGAGCAACGAATTCGGATCATGCCGCTGCTCTTCCACCGTTGGAGCGTCCGCGCCGGGATCGACCGGAAGGTAGAGTTTGTCCGGTTCGGCTGTAGAAAAGCCCAGGTTCTTGCCCCTGTTCCACTGCATGGGCGTACGGCTTCCGGTGCGGGTATAGCCGCCTTCCTTGGTCGGCGTATACAGGTAGCGCATACCGATTTCATCCCCGTAGTACAGGAAAGGAACGCCCGGCATAGTAAAAAGCAACGCGTACGCCAGCGCAAGCTCCCGGCCCGACAAGTTGCCGCTGATACGTCCCGTATCGTGATTCCCCGTGATTAGGCTGATATAACCGGTCTCCTTGACGGTTTCGTACCACGGGAGGTACTGGTCAAGGAAGCGTTGGATATCGCCGTTCCCGTCCTTTTTGAAGAAACTGTTGTCATTAAAAGGGCGCAGCTCGCCATCCAACCGGTAATCCCGCACAAGAGTCCGGTACCCGCTGTTGGCATGGTCAAGAAGGAAATCCATGTGAAAACCCGCGTTAAGCGCAAGCGGCGGATTGCTCCATTCGCTCACCAAAGCGGCTTCCGGATAGTCCCTGTCCAGCATGGCGCGTACGTCCTTCCACACTGCGGACGTACCGCTTTTTTTTTCATCGTCAAACTTGACCAGAGAATCCGCCATATCCACCCGAAAACCATCCCCGCCGGCATCCAGCCAGAAACGCATGACGTCCTTGAGGGCTTCTCGTGTGGCGAGCGCATCGGGGTGGTTGACAGGGAGTTGCCAAGACTCTGTGGGGTTAAGGAACCCGTAATTCAAGGCGGGCTGACATTTGAAGAAATTGATGATGTAGGAAGCGTTGCGCGGCGCCTCGCCCGTGATAAAGCGCAGTCCGCCCGCGCCCCACCTGAACCAATTATCCGTCCAGATATAGCGGTTCCAGAACTCATTCGGCGCTTCTTTTTTACTTTCCAGAAACCACGGATGTTCCTCGCTCGTATGCCCCGGGACCAGATCAAGCAGTACATGCATGTTTCGCGCATGAGCTTCGGTAAAAAGCCGCTTCAAGTCTTCGTTTGTACCGTAGCGGGGAGCGGTCTTCTTGTAATCCCGTACATCATATCCCGCATCCTTAAAGGGCGAATCAAAACAAGGGTTGAGCCACAATGCGTTGCACCCCACATCCTTGATATAGTCGAGTTTTTGAATGATCCCTTCAAAATCCCCGATTCCGTCTCCGTTTGCATCATAAAACGTCTGCGGATAAATCTCGTAAAACACCGCGTCATCCAACCATTGCGGCATGATCTCCTCCTTTATATGAAAAATCGATATGCTTTTAGTGTATAATATTCCCATAAATTGTGTAATAGGCCACGGGGCCTACTGGCGGCGCTACGCATACAGCCCCGTTATGCGCGGTACCGCCCGTACGCCATATTTCTTATACAATTATTTATCAAAATATTTTATACCGCATTCTTGAAAAAATAATTTCCAATACTGTTTTTATGCGATTATTATCATAATTAATTAAAAATTATTTTGCCCCATTGACAACCGTCCGGCCGCTGCGGATGGCGGCCGGGATCATGCTTTCATGTTTTTATTATGCGATAATCAAAGAAACCACGTTTGACCACTCCCCGCGATACCCGCCTTCGTTTTCGTAAGCGCAGGCGTAGTCAACCACCATGCCGATTTGCTGCTGGCTATACTGGAATTCCCGCACTGTCCCCGACTGAAACCTCGATGGCATATCGCCGGCATCCGAAACGAGCCAGTCGGGGCTTCGCACACGACTGGCAAACGCCACCCCCGCCACCAGGTCGGGCTTTTTCTTGTCGTTGGTTTCGGGGTTGAGCGCCGTTACCGTGTGGGTGCGGCTTGCGGTGGGCGCGGCCTCCGCCACGGGAATCGCGGAAGGGGTCGCGTGGGGCGTCCGGTTTTTGTCGTGGCGGCGCAGGTTCATGGCCTCAAGCTGGGCATCCGTGTGGGCGCCGGTGAGGAGCGGGAACGGGGGACGGTTACAGGAGAAATACCTTGAGTTAACGGGACGGATGGGCAAGACCGGGAGTGCGGTGGCGATAGCGCGGCGGATCATAACCCTGTTGTGGGTACTGGTTACCCGGCGGGAATTCTATAGGGATATGCCGAAGGCGGAGCTAATCAAGAAACTGCGGTATTACAAGTTAGATTGCTGAGAACTTTTGCCTTAAGTTTATGATGTTGCGGCATACCCGGGCGCGGCTTGAACGCCGCTTGAGCAAAACTGGCGGAGAAATGCGCGGACTTAACCGCCATCATGCTCTCCGCCCCTTTTGGCGGTAACGTATACAAAACTCCCGCTACGCCAACACTTGTTTCTTAAAAACCATCCCCGCCATTTCTGGCGTTTTATCAGCCGGCACATCTACCAGCACCGTGTCGCCTTCCTTAATGCCGCCCGCGATGATCGCCTTGGCAAGCGGATTCTCAAGCTCGCTCTGGATCGCCCGCTTCAGGGGACGCGCCCCGAACAGAGGATCGAAGCCGCGGTCCGCAAGGAATGTCTTTGCGGCAGGCGTGAGGTTCAGCATGATCTTCCGCTCAAGCACGCGATTTGCAAGCCGTTTGAGTTGTATATCCACGATCTTCGTAATTTCATTCATGCCAAGCCGCTTGAACACAACGGTCTCGTCAATGCGATTGAGAAATTCAGGTTTGAAGCGTTGCTTCAACAGTT
>JAITAW010000206.1 GCA_031283905.1 Treponema sp.
GAACCGGGGTGGAAGGCTAACGCGTCAAAGCCGGTTAAGTTCCAGTGGTATATCAATTTCAGTTGGTTCTCAAGACAATGGGGACAGTCCAAGGTTTCCAAGTACATCACCCAGAAAACCGGAGTTGATATTGAGTTCATTGTCCCGGCGGGCAACGAGGCTGAACGGCTTAACGCCATGATTGCGGGCAATACACTGCCCGATCTCATCACGCTGGGCTGGTGGGAAGGACAGGTAGGCATGATGATAGACGCCGGACTGGTCGAACCGCTGAACGTACTTGCGGAACAGTACGATCTGTACTTTTTCAAGGTGGCTGATAAAGGTAAACTCGGCTGGTATACCCGCAGCGATGGCAATATATATGGATATCCGAACGCATCGTATACTCCGTCTGATTACGAGAAGTACCAAGGGAAACTTACCGCCAACGAGACCTTTCTTGTCCGCAAAAATATGTGGGAAGCGTTAGGCAAACCGGACATGAGTACGCCGGAAGGCTTTCTCGCCGCGCTCCGGGCGGCGAAGGAACAATTCCCCACCATAAATGGTCAGCCGATTATTCCGCTCTCGTTTCAGGAATTCACGGATGCCGGCAATACGGCGCTCCAAGCCTATCTGCTTCATTTTCTGCATATGAAACCGGAAAAAAACGGCAAATATGAATCGTTTGACCTTGGAATCAACGATCCCGAATACGTCCGGTGGCTTAAAACGTTTCGTCAGGCTGCTCAGGAAGGGCTTATCCCTATGGACGTTTTTGTTGACAAACGCTCTCAAATTGAGGAAAAAGCGGCTCAGGGACGTTATTTCTGCATGATGTATCAGAACTGGGATATGCAGGCGCCGCAGAACGCCTTATACGCCCGCGACCCCAACATGATCTACATTGCAATCGACGGTCCCAAAAACAGCCGCAACGATCCGCCAGCTCTCGTGGGCGGCGGCATCTCCGGCTGGACCATCACGCTGATCTTCAAAAATTGCAAGGATAAAGCCCGCGCCATTCAATTCCTTTCATACCTTATAAGCGAAGAAGGACAGATGGACACGTACTTTGGCATATTGGGTGAAACCTATACCATTGTCGATGGCATTCCCACCCTCACTCCGGCGGTAAAGGAAGTGAACCTCACCGACAAGAACAAGCAGGAAATCGAAATCGGCGTTGACTACACTTACTGGATGCTTATGGATACGGCATGGCAAGGGCAGTGGCCCGTGGAATACGCTCCTTCTCTGGGGCAGCCTTAACTTTGGACGCGACCGTTGGAAATGCAACCCGGTTCCGACCCCGTTTTGATCTTCGACGAGATCCAGCGCCGCTGGGGACGGGACTTGCCTCGCCTTATCCTTGCGAAAACCGAATCCGAATTCGATTCAATTTGGAATGATTTCCAGACATTCAAAGCGGATCGGGGTTACGCAAAACTTCAGGAGGAGCAGACTAAACTACTTGTCGTGAATAAGAATAAATTGGTAATACAATGAGCGTAAAGCGGGTCAGTTCAAAATTTTGAACTGACCCACGCCTATAAAGAGGCTTTTTCGACATTCGACATTTTGAAAAAACCTCAATTAAATGTAAAAGATGAAATGGATACGCCCGGCGGGATTGGGCTTAAAAACATACAGCGCAGGCTTGCCGCTTTCTACGGATATTCATGAAAACTGGACATCAAGAGCGCGCTGGACAAGGGAACGCTGGTACGTATTCCGGTTCCTTTACGTTAGAGTTATTCAAAACTTATATATAAGGAGCAACGTTACTATGACAAAAATATTGATTGCGGATGACGAAAAGAATATTCGCGCGGGAATACGCAAGATACTCTCAGAATCCATACGCGAGGAGGCGTGTTTCCTTGAGGCGAAAAACGGCCGCGAGGCTTTTGAAATTGCCGTTCACGAGCGCCCGAACATCTTGATTACCGATATACGTATGCCGAAAATGGACGGCATTGAGCTTATGTCCCGGATTCGCGGGGAAATACGGGAACGCAAGGTATATATCATCGTTCTTTCCGGCTACGACGAATTTATCTATGCGCAACAGGCGATCAGCTATCAGGCATCGGCGTATCTCTTAAAACCGTTCGACAAGGAGGCGCTCTCCCGTACGGTAAAGGCGGCGATAGAGGAATTAAAGGCGTTGCAACACATGGAAACCGGCGCCGCGTATGAAGAAAACAGGGAAATCGAGGATTTCGCGGTTTCTGGACAAAGCGATGGCGGCAATCTTTATGGCAAGAAAGCGGAAACAGATCAAACATACCATGCATTTATTGAAGACGCTCTTGTATGGATCGGCAAACACTTCACCGAAAATATCAGCATGACGCAGGCGGCGAATCACGTTTCCGTCAATTACACCTATTTTTCGGGAAAATTCAGGGAACATACGGGGATCCATTTCTCCGAATATCTGAAACGTCTGCGGATCAACAACGCCATGTGTCTGCTTTCAATCGGCAATTACCGCGTGTACGAAGCCGCATGGAAATCGGGCTACCACGATGTAAAATACTTTTTTAAACATTTCAAGGAAGTACCGGATTAACCCCGGGCGAATTCAGCAGGAGTTGCGTACAAGGAGAGTAGCGGGCGGCGATAGAGGAAGCGCCGTATGCGCGTTCCGCGTCCGCTGTATGCGGCGCCGGTTCCACCCGCGCCGTATCTCCCTCCGTGAACCAACGGGCGCTTGCTTGAATACGAACTATTGCTTTGTGTATCAATATGATACACATGCTCGTAATACCATGACGCATTTGTAAAAAAATGATACGGAAAATTGTTTGTTCGTAATAAATTTTGAAGCATGTTGGGACGCCGGTGGGCTGCGCTCCGCCGTATTCCACAGGTATCAGCCAGCTTCTCAATTATTTTTTCCTCATTTTGCCTTTTCCACGCCTTTTTTATCCCCTTTTTCGCGCTTTTTTATAATTTACTGTTTGGCACGATCTTTGCATATTATTAAGTGTTGATGAAGGCTGACAGCCATGACACTTAACAGGGCGGCTGTATATAAAGCCTCATCGAACGAACTAACGGTCGGCCATAGAGCCTGACCAAACGCCCTTGAGGGCGTTAAAACCACGTGTTGCGGATTACATCCGCGAAGGAGTTTCACTATGAAAACCATAACCCTGTATCCCTCTCTCGAAAACGTAATGGACGATTTTAACCGGTACGTGGATTCGTTCTTTAACGATTTCCGGGGTCAGCCCACGCCGGCGTCCCGTCTGTTCGGTAAAAGCGCGGGGTTTCCCGCAGTTGATCTTCGTGATATGGATAAATCCTATATCATGGAAATCGAACTTCCCGGGTATGATGAAAAAAGCGTTCAGGTGCATGTTGACGGCGGCCGGCTGATCATTGAGTCCGGGCAGCAGGAAGAGGCGTCCGACAAGGATGAAGGACGTTACCTTATCAAAGAGCGCATGAGCCGTTCTTTCAGCCGCGTGTTCCAACTGCCTGAAAACGCGGATCCCGCCGAGATTACGGCGTCGTTTAAAAACGGCATCCTGACTCTTGAAATCAAGAAACGCGCCGAAGCCCAGAAACGCCTGATTCAAATCAACAGCTAAAACCGGCCGGCGATCTTGCAAGGGCCGTCCCAAAAGAGGGGCGGCCCCTTTTTTCTTGCTCGTAAAGACAAATGTCATACTATACTATCCTCACGAGCAAACGTGTTGTGAGCGATAAGATGCCGTAATACTGGTCACGCCGGGCGGCATCGCGACGGATGCTAGACTGGAGCAACACTCAAATGCGCCCGCATTGATGCCGGTAACGGGTTGTCGCCGAGGCGGCGGGGGATAGCGATGACCCCGCCTTCCCCCTGTACTTGGCAATCACTACCCTAATTTTAGTCTCCTCCTTTGGTTGCTCCCACATACGAGCTATCCACAAGTCAATCCAACAACCGGCGCATTGCACCAACGGGAGATCCAGTTCCCATATTCATCTTCGGTTTCACCCTTAACGCGGTAAGGCTTTATCTATTTTTTCCGATAATTATAAAAGATGATGTTTAAGAAATTCGTTTTTGTACTATTATTTAACTTTTTTGCCATTTCCCTCTACGCCTATGATGCGCCTATCGCAAAAATAGAGGACGACTCTTCCCTGCGCGCCGTGCTAAAACAGCAGTGGTTTCTTGAAGCTCCAAACAAAGCGCTTGCTTTGAAGCCCCTGCTTTGCGTCCTCCCCGGCGGCGGCAAGATCGAGGTGCGTATTGAAAGCAATAAAAATGAATTTGGTATTGTACTGGCGCGGGAACGGAACAAGGCGTATCCTGGCTGGGCGCAAGGCTCATGGGTGCTTACAAGAAGACGGGATACCGGAGCGGCCGTAAGGATACGCGCGTTTCTTCGGAGCGATCCCAATGTATACGTACAGTTTCGTTCCATGACCGCCGATAAATCGGTTATGGATGTGGTTGCATACGATGCCTATCTTGTCTATTCCCTGCCGATGCCTTTTTCTTTTGACACGCTGCTGACGCTTCCCATTGAAGACGCGCTTTCCGTTGCGGGCGATAAATTCCCCCGCGCCTACTTTGAACCGGTACCCGCCCTTTATAAAGACACGTGGAAATTTGTGGCCGAGGTACAAAAACGCCTCTCAGGTTTGACCTTCCGCGATGACGGAGCCATTAATGAATCGGGCGATTATGTGTTTATCGAAACCGGCGAGTGTCAGATTGGAATACCGGGACTTAACTGCTCCGGCTTTGCAAAATGGGTAATTGACGGGTTGTTGCGTCCTGTTACCGGTGAGCGGCTTTCCATTGAGCCGTTAAAAGCGCATTACGGTAATCGAGGCAACAGTTTTAGCGCGATTTATGATGATGTACGCGACCCGTTTTTCGGACTTGACTGGATACGCAACCTTGCGACTGCGGCCTGCTCCGCGCTCATCTCGCCAAGTTTTGGAAGGTTGGATGAATTTGAGGTGCGTACGTGGCGCTTTCCATCGCTCATGCGCCGCTCTAATACTGCCGCCGCCGCGGCTGAGTCCTATGCCGGTTTTATGGAAGATGCGGGCTTTAACATTGAAGGATTATACCCGCTCCTCTATACGCTTGCCATTGATGAACCGGGCCGTTTTTATCTTGCCGCAGTAAATGATGCTTCCAATATCAGACCCAGTCTCAGGCAGTATTTTCATATTGCGGTGCTGGTACCTTATTTTAACGAGCAGGGCAATTTTGAAATCGCGGTTTTTGAAAGCGCGGCCGAGACCGGCTTTAGAAGTTTCAGAACCCGCTATCCTAAAGACACCTTTGTCAATCTTGTGAGGATCCCTGTCGGTAGCCGGTTTGAACCGTAGAGCGTTTTTGGGCTGTAACGAAAGGTAGGGTTCGGCGACATTTTGCCCAGCCCGAATTAGGGCTTTATGGCGGCGTATACGCCAGCAAAGACCAGTCCGGCAAAATGCGCCGAGGCACATGGGACAGGGCATCTATTATTTTCGCTTTCTTTAGAAAATCATTCTTGCAATATATGTGAGCTAATATTTGGAACAGGCTCTAGTAAAATCAAACAGGATTATCCCTCCTTGCAATGCGGCATCGGTAGCTTGCAATACCGAAACAGTGAAACAGACCAGCCTGTGAAACTTAGGAACAGGCTGGCCTGTGGCGTGTTTATTCAAAGATTATTTTGGTAGCTTCAGACAGAACCGCACGAATATCATCGTAGTACAGAGTCGACTCGAGTACCCACGGCGCACCGCCATCGGGCGCAATGGTGTTGCACCACAAGCCCACGGCGGTAATGGAGTCCGCAGCAAAAGCGCCGTTCTGCTTGCCCACAAAAGCTGAGAACGGTATGGTAATGAGTTTAGGCTCGGTGGTAGCGGCAAAATCAGAAAGGTACACTTCAAACTCTTCGGAACCTGACTTGATCTGAACCACCACCTTTTGCCCCTTGCCGTCAGGCTTCATCCAAAGCTGCAAGGCGTTGTATTTCGACCAATCCGCCGACTGCGGGATAACCACGCCGGTCCAGCCCTCGCCGCCTTTTGTCGATATCCGATACGTGAAGGCAAGACCGAAACCGCCCGAATGTTTTTGTTCTGCGGAAAGGCTGAGCGCATTACTACAATCGGCGCCTGAGTTCGCGGTCCACACACTCTGCAAAAGGGCGTCCTGACCGTAGTACAACTCAAAGTCGTCAACAACGCTCAAGTCCGTCCGCACCGCCTTCTCACCCCAAAATACTTCCATTGTGGAAAGGGTCTTTTCACCCGATATGACGGCTATGACGCCTGAGGTCTGCCCAAAGGATGCGACCTGCTTTGCGCTTATGGTGGCGGAATACCACGTTGCCCCTCCGGAATCTTTTTGCGCCGGCACCAACAAGAACTCATTGCCGCCGCTTACCGAGAAAACAACGTCTTTGCTTCCGCTCACGCTTGCCAATAGCTTACACTCGCCTTTGACGAACGCTCCGCCTGCAGGCGCAAGAATATAGCCGCTCTCTTGGGTGCGTGCGGGGGTTACGGACGGCGTGGTCTGTATGCGGTAAAAAGCGGTGGTGTCGGCAAAGACGGACCTTGGATCGTTGTAGAAGTCTATGAAGCCGTCGACCAAAGGATGCCCTGTTGTGGGGCTTACTTTGAACGGCGCCATGTAGTTGTCGCCGCCTGAGAAGTTCGCCCAGACAAGATAGTAAGCCATGTTGGATTGAGAGACAATATCCAGAACGTCGGTGAACCAGCTTTGCCGTCTATTAGTACCTATGCCTGAGGTGCTCATGCCGGTTTCGGAAACGGCGGATACTTTGCCGTGCTTTTTGGCAGCCGAATCGACCAGTGCAACGGTCTCCTTAAAGCTGCCTAAAACCCACTCGTCGGCTCCGCCTGAATTATCGTAGTAGTCGAAAGCGATAATATC
>JAITAW010000244.1 GCA_031283905.1 Treponema sp.
AAGGCCCAAGTGTTTCTGCAAAAAGCGAGTCAATCTTCGCAACTCAAAACGAGCGTTGTCGAAAATTTTGTGGATGAAAAACTGCTCGGTATACTGGAGACTCTCACGGCTGAGGCTATCGCGGAACGGGGAAAGACCGCGCCTCCTGGAGAGCTGGGATCCCAGATAAAACAGGAGCTTGCCGTCTTGTTTGAGGCTTTCGACCCCAGCGTTACTAAATATATAGATGATTTCTATAATATCATTCTGCGTTTAATCAACTTTGTTACCTTTAGTTACTATGACTTGCTCGTAAAATTTGACAGTGATGTGCCGGAAAACAACTTTGATTATCAACCGAAATTCACCAGGGCGCTTGGAGAGAAAATTGCCGATAATCTCAAAGATTTTATGGAAGTGGCTTACGCCGTGGACATCGGTTTGGATTGGAAACGGGCAATCACGATAATCAACACGTACAAGAATACGGAGATCATATCTATTGAACAGTGGAATAAGTTGCTTGTCAAGCTTCAGGACATACAGAGTTCGAGCATTTTCCTGCTGATTGTACGACTCGTTGAAAAACCGACATGGCAGGTAAAACCAAACATTCCCAATGAACATATTGTCGAAGAATGGCTTGAAAACAGGCGTCTAGAAGCGCAGGAAGCCGTTGAGAAGCTGCTCTCCGCACAGAGAAACGCGATGGTTGCGGCGATTGCAAAACAAATTTTCGGCGACATGGAGATCCCCGCGCTGGTAAATTATACGGATGAAGCGCATGAATCTTATCTCGCAAAGAAACTTGACGGTTATATCCATACCGCTGAATTACGGTATCTCAAGGCTTTCATGCAAATTATTTTCAAGAATGACGTATACCCTATTGTTGATCTCTTTTTAGTCAAAGGGCAGTGGGCAAACCGTCCTTTATCCCAGCAGATGTCCGAAGCGGTTCATTTGATTTCGGCAACTCCCAGAAAAATCACCGTCTTTGACCAGTCTCTCTCCTCTTCCACCGAATATGGGGATAAACTCAGATTGTACACAGCAAAATCAGCTCGTGAGAAGAGCTATATAAAGTACTCCAACAACCTCTTTAAAACCATAAACAGCGCGGCTCAAGACATCATCAACAGTACGGCGCAATCGCTCATCATCATTGGAAGATATATTAAGGCGTTTATTGATGACAAGCAGCAAAAAAAACACGAATTTATCTTAAATTGGAAAGAACTGGAGGCATCGACGGATGTCAACGTCCTTACAACGCTCCAGAACTGTTACAAGAAAATTTTCGATATTATCCGGCTGCTTCAGTTCTTTTCAAGTCCGCTGGACGTTGATTCAAAAAATAAGGAATAATGCCGCCAAACGTGTTCGGTTCCGCGGGCGACGTTCTCATCGTGTTTTAAAGAGGTTGCTATGGCAGATATTGGTATACAGGAAATTTCCGTTGGTTTCGGGGATATTGACACATCGGACAGGCTTACGCTGGCGAGAACATTTGACTACTTTCAGGAAGCCGCAATTAACCATGCGGAAGAGCTGGGAGTAGGACGCGCCGCTCTGTCGCAGAGCAAACAGGTATGGATTCTTTCGCGGATCGGCGTGCTTATAGAAAAACGTCCCAGATTCCGTGAGAAAATAATAGTACGAAGTTGGCCCCGAAGCTGGGAAAAGCTCTTTGCCAAAAGGGACTACGATATTCGGGACTCGGCGGGCAATGTGCTTGTACGAGGGCGGAGCGGCTGGCTGGTTGTTGACATTGAGACGCATCGCCCTCTGCGCCCGCAACCTATCGTGGAGATGTTGCCCAAAAACGAAGGGCTTGATGCGTTGAACGAAATCGTAAACCTTACCGTACGGGAAGATTTAGAGCGCGTGGGAGAACGAACATCCCGTTACTCGGACATTGACTACAATGGACACGTAAATAACGCCCGCTACGTGCAGTGGATCCAGGATGTTACGGATCCGGGCGTGCTTATAAAGGCGGACAGCATGAGGCTGGACATTAACTACATAAGCGAAACAAGACTGGATGAAACGGTTGAATTGTGGAAAGCGCCTATAGAACAAGGCTTTGCCTATGAAGGCAGGAAAAAAGGCGCTCAAAACGCGCCACGGAAAACCGGCGGAGTTACGGTCTTCCGCGCTGAGTTGAAGTTGTATGCTGGTATCTCTTGAAGCCGTTCCCCGGAACGCCGAAGCGCTCGCCCAGACATCTGAGACCGTACGCAATTTCCCTTCTATAAATAGCGTCAATATTCCAGACTTGCTTCGGTTTCCCCTGCGTTCATGGGACGTGAGCGCTGGTCTTGCAGCAGAACTGCCGGACAAAACTTTTATTCCTCATATTAGAGCTATAGACTTTGATATGGAAAAACCCTTTCCGCTCGCCGGATTTTTCCGCTCAAGAAACATATCAACTATTCTTGTTATCGCGGGGGATCCGCCGAAGAAAGCGGCTTCTCACACAATCTATCCCACAAAAACCGTCCCGTTTATCAAAAAACTCAAGAAGGAATTGCCGGAGACACGAATTTACGCCGCATTTGATCCATACCGGTCGAACATCAGGTACGAGTTTGACTATCTGAAGGAAAAAGAAGACGCCGGCGCCATAGGATTTATGAGTCAGCCTTTCTTTGATCTCAGGCTGCTTGAAATATACGCTGAATACCTTGAAGGCAAAGAGGTGTTTTGGGGCGTCTCTCCGGTTGTTTTACCGCAGAGCCGCGATTATTGGGAAAAGCGCAACCGCGCGGTGTTTCCCAAAGGTTTTGAACCGGCTATGAAATGGAACATACGTTTCGGCAGGCAGGTGATTGATTTCTGCAAAGCGTGGAGGTTTAACCTCTACCTTATGCCTATCAAGGTCGATGTACCGGCATATCTTACGGGTCTGTTCGGCGGGCAATGAGGACGCGGCGGCTGTTCACCGCTCATACCGCGCCATATTCACCGGCGTTTCAAACACTTCCACCGCATACAGCAATTCAGGCTGTATGTTGTAAGCGGGCAATGCGCGTTCAACCTGCTCAAAAATATAGCGGGCAATGCGTTCCGCGCTTGGATTTTGCGTGAAAACCTCCATATCGTTGAGGTTTGTGTGATCGAGCGGGGCGAGCGCCGCTTTAAGGCATTGTTTCAGCAAAGCAAAGTCGACCAGCATACCGCCGGAGTCAAGCGTATCGCCGCGTACGTAGAGCCGGACGCGGTAATTATGGCCATGCAGGTTCTCGCATCTGCCGTGATAGTGAGAAAGAAAATGTGCGGCGGCAAAGTCCGCTTCAACCCTGTCGGTGTACATTATACAGTCCTTTCAACCCCTTCAGGTTATTGTTGGTTTGTTTTTAGCATATTCCTTTTCCTCATGGTGCGCGCCATGCATTGCGTTGGCTGTCGCATAACATGAGGTACTAAGCCCGGCAATCTTTCTTTGAACAACATTAGTTCTGTTAAGAACTCCGATCGTTCCTCTTTGAGCAACATTATCTCCCCTTAGAGCTAAAACGAACTCATGCGTACCATGACTTATAAATTCTTAATTCGGGAAACCTTTGGAAACCCATTGAGTCGCCCGGAAGGTCCATGGTAAGCAATCTCTGACAACTAGTTTTAAACTCGTTGTCAGAGATACTTTTCATTAAAACAAAAGCTCCGGTGGAACCTCCGGCGGAACTTCTGTTACTCCCGCAACAGCGGCTCGTATACCTTGTCTGTCTCCCACATGCCTTCACGAACTTCCCCGAAAATACTCGGAATGTCTAACACTGTGCCGATTTCAATGCGGTTTGAATTATTGGGATTCGGCAGTTTGTCACGGTTCGCTTCGTAGAGCCGTCTCCATTGGAAGGGATCGTTGTAAACCCACGGATAACCGGCTATATTCCAAAGACAATCGCGGGTAACTTCCCATGCTTGCACCGTGTACTGGGCAGGAAGCGGCGATGGTTTCGGCTGTACGGAAACCGAAGAGAGGGCGGACATAACATCGTCTGCTGCGATAATAGCGGCGTTCCAATCTTTTGCCGCAAGCGCGTCAACGCCGGTTGCGTAGCTGCCGGTTGCCTGGGCGAAATTGTCCGGATAATTCTCCTCCGCATTTGCGCCCTCAGCCCAATCGAGGCGCTCTTTTGCTATAGACATGGCGTCGGCGGCCTCGGCGCTTTTCCGCGCCTCAATATCGTCAACAAGGGCTACAACCGTCCGCGCGTCTGCCGATGCTTTATCCCAATCTTGAGCGTTGAGCGCCGCTTCGCCGTCATTGTAAGCGGTTGCGGCTTGTTCATAGGGATCAGGGTACTGATCCTCGGCGCCGATGGCGGCCGCCCAATCAAGACGGTCTTTGGCTACGGCAAGGGCGGCTGTTGCGGCGTTGGCTTTTTGTGTTTCGGCTGCGAGCCGCGCCGCTTCTTCCTTCGCTTTACGTTGGGCTTCCGCCGCCGCGAGGGCCGCGGCTTTCTCTTCGGCTTTGCGCTGGGCTTCCGCCGCGGCCCGCGCCGCCGCTTCTTCCTTCGCTTTACGTTGGGCTTCCGCCGCCGCGAGGGCTGCGGCTTTCTCTTCGGCTTTGCGCTGAGCCTCCGCCGCGGCAAGGGCTTTATCGAGCTGATCGAGGGCATCGTTTACTTTTTTTACCTGTGCGTTTACCGCTATCCAATCCTTTGAGGTTTGGGCTTTGGCCGCGTCATTATAGGCGGACGATGCGGTTCCGTATTGAGCCGCGAACTGCTTCCGGGTATCGGCGCTTACGCCGTCAAGCCGTTTTTTCGCCGCGGCAAGGGCCGCGTTTGCGGCATCGGCGGCTTTCTTTTCCGCCGCGTCATCAGCGGCTTTGGCTTTGGCTATAGCGGCCACCGCATCGTTGATTTTTTTCGCGTCCGCCGCTACGGTATCCCAATTTTGCGCTTTTTGAGCGTTAAGAGCATCCGTATAAGCCGCCGTGGCGGTGTTGTACAGGGGCGCGTATTTTTTCTGCGCGTCAGGAGCCACGCCGTCCATCTGCTTCTTCGCCGCCGCAAGCGCGTCATTCGCGGCTTTCATTTTTTGTTGCTGGGCGACATAGGCATCGGAAAGACCGGCGTTTTTCTGGGCTTCCGCCGCCGCCGAAGCCGAAGCCGCATACTCGCCCGCATCAAGGCTCGACTGAGCTGCCGCAAGCAGTTTACTCGCATTTGCCAAAAATTCGTTGTTGGCGGCTTCGGGAAGCGCCGCCGCTTTTTTCTGACTGGCAGCCACCACTTTTTCAGCCGCCTGTAACGCGGCGGCGGCATTCTTTTGCCGATCGCTCGCCGTCTTGGCAAGCGCGACGAACATGGGTTGAACTTTGACAAATGAATCCGCGGCCGCCTGATAATTCTCCGCGCCATAATCGGTCGCGCCCTGCTTGTACACCGCGTCCGCCGCGTCAAAATCGTCTCTCAAAGCGATGTCGGCGTGAACTGCAACCGCGTCTGTCCGCGCCGCTTCCGCGCGCGGCTGTTGCTCACCGGCGTAGCTCTTCCACCCGTCGGCGAGAACCCGCCGGTATTTTTCCAGCGCGTCATTCGCCGCGCTCTGCGCCGCATCCAAATCATTCGCCGCATACGCCGTTTCCGCCGCCGTAAAGCTCTTATCGGCGGCGTCAAGGGCATCCGGATCAAAACGGTCAAATTTATTGGCGATAATCTCATCTTTAAGGGAAAGCGCCGCAGCTTCCGTCCGCAAAAGTCCGTAGCGTTTCTCCACATCAAAAGACGCGGCTTGATACTCGTAATAATCGCCGTTTGCATACACAGCTAGAGAATCTTTATCCTGCTCGTCCACAGCGGACAATTCGCGCGCGAGGTATGTTTCCGCGCCTGCGTCAACCGCCTCTTGACGGACGGAGGCGATCAGGTTTTTACGCGCTTCAACGTACTGCGGTACGGCTTTATTAAAAACATCCATATAACTATTGAAAGTGTCGTTGAATTGGGGGATTGCCGCCTGATAATCCTGCATGGTAACGAGCGGCAAGTTTTTAACCGAGGTATAGAGAGCTTCCGCAGCATTCCACTCGTCAGCGGCGTAGGTGATTCCTCCAAAATCCATAGCCTGTTTACGCGCCGTTTCCGTTTTATCTTGGGCGTCTTTTAACGCACCCTGTGTAGCCTCATCGGGACCGCTCTTACAAGACAGCATAGCAGTCATAAACAATATACAGACTGACAAGGCTATGGTACCGGTCGCTACCCGCGCAACAACCTTTGTGAACTGTGCTTTCATTACTTCTCCTTCATTACAAAAATAGTAGTTTTCACTCTGTGTTCATTATATCATAATCAGACATTTTATATCAAATGGTGTTCATGGGAGGTAGAAGTTTATCCAAAATTGTGTTTTGGAAAACTTGACGAGGAAGGCTGTGTTTTTGGAAATTATTCGAGCCTGTAAATTATTTTGAGTAAGCGGCAGAGCATAGGGGGACTCTGTCTTCCCCCTAAATGATTGCGAATTGATTGAGGGGCGCCCCCAATCCCGTATCGGCATTGTCCGTTTTCCGGATATATGTTTCAAGCCCATGA
>JAITAW010000261.1 GCA_031283905.1 Treponema sp.
TTCCCACCAGACAGAGCCACTCGGCTTCCGCCGCAAGCTCGCCGTTGACATACGCCTTGCCCGCCTGCCTTATCATTTTAGAGGAGACTCGCAGATTTTCTATCTCTGAGCGGACTTCTTCTCCGGGGCGCACCTGCCGCCGGAATTTCACCTTATCAACAGAAGCAAGAAAAAAGAGCGAATCCCCGCTCAGAACGCCTATCTTCCGCAAACCCGCGCCGCCGGATTGCGCCATAGTCTCAATTAAGATGACGCCCGGAACCACCGGATATTCAGGAAAATGACCGGCAAAAAAGAATTCCCGCTCTGTAAAAACGTGTTTTGCGACAATGTTCTTTTCGTCCGCCGAAAGGATTTCGTCTACAAATAAAAATGGCGCGCGGTGCGGCAAGAGCGCCTCTATTTCATCACTCATACCCTCTCTCCTTTTAGGTTCCGTACTTCTTAAAGATCACCACGCCGTTATGACCGCCGAAACCAAGAGAACCGGAAGCCGCAACGGTGATTTCACCATATTGGACAGTGTTGGGAACGTAATCAAGATCGCATTCCGGATCAGGATGCTCAAGATTGATGGTCGGCGGATAAAAACCGTGCCGGATGGCAAGTATGCCAGCTATAGCCTCTATACCGCCGGAACCCGCGATACAGTGTCCGGTCATACTCTTGATGCTGGAAACCTTCATTTTATAGGCATGATCTCCGAACGCGGCCTTTATCATTTTGGTTTCGGTTGGATCGTTTATCTCGGTGGAGGTGCCATGCGCGTTGTAGTACTGAACCTCTTCCGGGGCAAGGCCCGCGTCCGCAAGCGCCAGCTTTATCGCCCTGCCGCCTCCCTCGCCAGACGGGTCCGGCGAGGTGATGTGATATGCGTCCGCGCTTACGCCGTAACCGGCGAATTCCACCAAAGCCGTAGCGCCGCGAACACGCGCGTGTTCTTCACTCTCAATCACTATGACGCCTGCGGCTTCACCAATCACAAAACCGTCCCTGTCCGCGTCAAAGGGACGGGAGGCTTTTTCAGGCTCATTGTTGCGCTTGGTTGAAAGCGTTTTGAGCATCTGGAACCCGCCTATACCGAATGGCACTATACAAGCCTCAGTCCCTCCCGCAATAACAACATCACAACGTCCGGCGCGGATAAGATCAAGCGCCTGACCGAGCGCGTCCGTTCCGGATGCACATGCGGTAACCTGCGTAAAGGCGGGACCTTTGGAGCCGAAAAGCATGGAAATATTGCCCGCGGCTTCATTGCCGATCATAAGCGGAATGGTCAATGGAAGCATACGCTTGGGACCTTGTTCAAATAATTTGCGGAACGATTCCGACACGATCTCGAAGCCGCCTATACCGTTTCCCAGCACAATGCCGGTTTTCTCGGCATCACGCGCCAGACGTCTGCGCCCATCTTCCTCTGTGGAAAGAAGCCCCGCCTGCTCAAGCGCTTGAGATGCGGCGGCAACGGCAAACTGGGTGAACCGCGCCATTTTGCGGGCGTCTTTTTTATCCATCCACAATGACGGATCAAAATTTTTTACTTCGCCGGCGATTTTCACGTCAAAATCGGTTGTGTCAAATTGGGTGATATGACCAATCCCGCTCTTCCCGGCTTTCAAACTATCTTCAAAATCCGCGATTGAATTTCCTATAGGGGATATAATCCCCATTCCGGTAACAACCACCTTTTTCATTGTACACCTCTCTTCAAATAAGCGATCCGGTTTTAAAACGCGAACCACGGTCTGATTGACTTTAAAACCGGCTCTGGAAAAAGCGGTCTAAAGCCTTTTCCCTTACATATTGGAACAACAAACGGCGCGTACAGCGGCGCCTTTTTCTACATAAACATCCCGCCGTCAACAGCCAGCGTCTGCCCGGTGATATACGAAGAACTATCGGACGCCAGGAACAACGCCGCTTCCGCGATATCTTGCGGGTTGCCAATACGCTTAAGCGGGATAGCGGCAAGCATAGCCTCTTTCGCGGCATCCGGCATGGCGTTAGTCATATCGGACTCAATGAAACCGGGGGCAATGGCGTTGACCCGCACCCCCCGGGACGCGGTTTCCCGCGCCACACTCTTGGTAAGTCCGATAAGCCCCGCCTTGCTTGCCGCATAATTCGCCTGTCCTCCGTTGCCATGAACGCCGACAACACTCGACATATTAATGATAGAACCCGCCCGCTTGCGGATCATATCGGCGGCTATTGTGCGGGCGATGAGGAACGCCGCAGTCAAATTAACGTCAATCACTTTCTGAAAATCTTCAAGCGCCATTCTAAAAGAAAGTCCGTCTTTTGTGATACCCGCGTTGTTCACTAGGACATCAAAACCGCCCGCTTCTTTAAGCGCGTCTTTGACGATCCGCTCAACATCCGCAAGGTTACTCAAATCCGCTACTATCCAATGGAGTTTTCCACCTGATTTCTCCGCCGCTTTCGAACAGCGCTCCTCAAAATCTTCCGGTAATTTAGTACTCACGCCCCACACTTCAGCGCCTTCCGCTAAAAACAAATCGGTTATAGCTTTGCCTATACCCCGTGAGGCTCCGGTAACAAGGGCTTTCTTGTCCTGTAAACGCATCGTCTTTCCTTCTTTAGGTGGTACTATGACATATTCTCTATTTTTGTCAATCTTAAATTATAGTTATTCAGCAAATAAAGTCAAGCGGCGGTGAATATTGAGAAAATCGCCTCAGTACAACGCTATTGCAACACTTTTGATACGGGTACAACCGAATAACCGGCGCCGATAATAGCGTCAAGCAAAGCAAAAATACGGTTATACAAATACGTATCACGTCCTCCTTGCAATAAGCCCAGCCGCACCGGAACAATGGAAGCGTTTTGCTTTTTCTCCATGATGACCTCAATCATGCCGGATGCGCTTATAAACGGAAGCCCCAGCCGCAAAGCCTCCGCTCTGGTGACGGCGTCTCCGGGATCAACATCTCTTTCAACCGTTCTATAACCTGCAAATAGCGCGAATTCTTTTGTTTTCGGCGTCAGCGCATAAAAAGGCGGATGCCAGAGTAATGCCAATTCCCTGCCGGTGGCGGCAAAGAATTCGTCTTCATTGCGGGCAAGACCGCGGGAAATAAAATTATTATCTATAATATACCGGGAAGAGGAAAGATCAAGCGGCGCGAAAAACAGAGACGCGGTTTCATGCCCCGCGTCAGCTATGCGCCGCGCCGCTTCGGGATACCGGCGAATGCATTCGCCATTCAGAAAAAAGGTCGCTTTTATATTAAAAAAATCAAGCGCGTCAAGTACATGGCTTAAACCGGTCGCATCATCATACAAATCAAAACACAGGGCGATGTCGCCGCCGCCGGCAAAGACGCCTGAATCACGGATGCGTATAAGAGGCATTGTTCCAACTGATGTAATATTCCGTATCATGGGCAAATTTTCATATATACCCGACTCCTGCTTTTCGAGGTACACACGGTAGCGTCCGGAAACAAGCGATGTGGGGCGCATCACCGGCTCTTGCAGTTCGGCCCACGCAAGACGTCCGTTGGTAACAAACCACCTCCCGTTGTTTTGAGCGAGTATGCGATTGGTCTCGGCTTCAAATGCAACGCTATCAGCGGAAGAAAGGCAAATGAGATGGCGAGTCGCGCTGTTGTCTTGATTAATATGAATACGCTCAATTCGTTTCTCATCTCCGATGATAAAATCATCTCCAAGCCATATGCAACCGTATGACGGCGCATCGCTAATAGACTGTATGCGCCGCCACGATTTATAATCGTAAAGAACCGCGCCTTTTTTTCCCCACAGGATCACGCGCCCGCCGTCAGGGGAAAGCGCCGCATTGTCCATGCCGGCGGCGGGGGGAGACGGGAGCGGAACAAACGATGCTGACACGCCTGCTAATGCGGCGGCGTTCAGCCGGTACACGCTTTGGCCGGGTCCATTATGCGTGAAAATCGTTATGATATTGGCTGGCGACCAAAGCGCCGTGATGTCTGAACAAAATTCCGGCAGTTGAAGATAAGGCAAAGCCGTTCCGCCGGACGCGCCAAGCGGATAAAAAAAAAGCGTACGATTTGTACGATTGGCTTTGGAAATGAGAAGAGAGTTGGCATCGGGCGCCGCATAAAATTCGTCAAAATCGGGATCAAAGGCAAAGGGAAGCGTTCCGGAGGGGACTCCGATTTCCAGAAAATCACGGTACATGGAGCGGAAAAATATCTCCGATCCTTTGATACGGTACACGGTGGAGCCGTTAATGTAGAAAAAATCGCCCCCTTCTTCCCACACCACGCAGGCGATGCTTCCTTCCCCTATCAAACGGCGCCGTTCTTCCACCTGAGGCGCTGCCGACTGCGCGGCCGGCGTTTGATAGTAGTACAGCTTTCTGTCACGCTCATAGATAAACGCCCGCGAGTCCGGACTCCACCGAACGGGAAAGGCGCGATCTGATTTCTCTACATGGGAAGCGACAATGGTCTTTGCGCCCGAACTGATATCCATAAGCGCAAGATTGCCGTAGGCGGCGCTAACGCTCTCAAGCAGTACAAGCCATTTGCCGTCTTTTGAAACTTCGGCGTTTTTAGTAGAGGCTACGGAAACATCCGAACGCTCAATAAAAGACGGATACTCCTTAAACAGCAACGGAACGCCGCCGGCAACCGGAATGCGAGTCCACCCGAAGCTGTTCCGCACAAGGATCATCCTGCCGTTTTCAAGCAAATCAATGTTTCCAGGAAACGCGGTGAGCTGTTTTAAGCTTAAATCAACAAGCTGCGACACAAACAAGGCGCTTTCTTCACGGACGCCGTTATAGTTGTCTACCCTAAAAAGCGCTCTGCCATCGTTTGATATATCAAGTCCGCTAAAACGTATTTTTACGGGTACGCCGGCGGGTACACTATTTATAAAATAAAAAAAGAGAAGGATTGAAAAAAATGCTTTATTGCGCCTCGTACTGTTGTAAAAACGCATCAAGCTCCTTCTCCATGTTTACCAGATCGCCTTCCATCTGCACAAGCCGGGTAATAGAATACCGGCCTTTTTTTCCCATCAGGCGTTCACACGTTTCATCTAACACCGTTTCAAAAGAGAAATTGTTTGAATGTATGATTGGTTCTCGTATCATGGTTTTGCCTAAAGCCACGCGCAAAACTAATCCGAACTACCGTTAGATATATCAGCGGTCTGGGCTGAAAGACCGGACACTATTGCGCTTTCATTATCAAAAACCTTTATAAAAGTTGCCATTGCAATAAAAGCTATGAGTATTAGAACGAGTTTGCGCATAACGCCTCCAAAAGTATTATTGTTCCGCGATCCTGAGTCTCGCACAATTTGGAATTTGAGTAATTATATCACGCTTGCAAAAAAGATCAAGCGGCAAATTGCTTTGAAAGCGACTGTACGGCAGACTCCGGTCTGTTCCACGAACGGTGACCCTAACTCAAGCAGCGATTCACCTTGAAGACAGAGAAACCCGGCCCCGCCCGAGTGATACGCTGTTTTTTGTCCGCGCCGCCAAACCGTTCCGCGCCAAAGGCGGCGCAGGGCGTGGGATATACTTTTAAGAAACAAAATTTGCCGATTGTCCTGAAGTCTAATTCATATTACCCCTTGTGCGCTGAATGTCCGTTTGACCATAAATTTTTGACAATGCATCATAACATTACCAAGTATTTTTATAGAACTTTTGAAACGTTTTACTTCGCATAACGTTCCCGGCTGTATGCGATGGTTTTGCAGAGTTGCAAACCGTAGGTGGAGTGAGGCGTGGGAGTGGAGCGTTCCCC
>JAITAW010000273.1 GCA_031283905.1 Treponema sp.
AAACGAGCTAAAACCTCGGATTATTTCACCTTGGCGCATATAGTAAAGCTCAAAAATCTCATTTTTTTAGATAAACGAAAAACCCAAGGGCTGTCTGTACTAACTTCCTAGACAGCCCCTATCTTGTTAGCGTTACATAATTTACGAGGTTCGTTCTGTAAGGAAGTTATTAACTGTGGGGTCTACTACCATTTTTTGCCGGCGTTGCTCATTACAACCGCCGCAAGCGGCGGGGTATTAGACCCCACTGCGAATAAAATCAAAGTCAGCATCCGCATGGCATATGGTTTCAGAAATATTGAAAACATGCGTGCGCTGGTAATGCTTCGATGTTCACTTGCTACTTGGTTAGAGAGATCTACGCTCCGGGCCACTATACTATTCACAGTAGAAATACTCTACCTTAAAACGAAAAAAAAATGCAAGGGGCCGCAACAGGAAAAGAGCTAAACTTGACCTGCAAAAATTTACTTTTTTCGGCCTGATTAAAGCAAAACGGATGGCAACGCGAAGGCATGGTACGCGGCGCGGCGCTCCCACCACATGCCGCAAGAACACCGCCTCCGGCGGGATTCATTCCCCTATAATTTCCAGTCCGCCTTTCTTTACGTGCGCAACAACATCGTACCACACATTCACCTTGAAACGGGCGAGCCTGCTCATGTCGTGGAGGGCGTTTCCGGTATCCGCTTGCGGCATGTCCGCATACACACGCGACAACGCGGCTTTGTCTTGTTCTTCCAGATCTAGCGCGTTGTATATGGCGGGAAAGCCGTTGTCGTTGTACCATGTATAGATGGGAAGCGCATGTTCCGGCGCAATAACGTCTGAAAAAATACGATATGGAAAAACCCAGACCGCCTCAGGATCATAAGGCAGGAGCGAGCCGTTCGGTACTTTAACGGAATCAATGAAAAGCTCGGTTCCTTCTATTTCAATAACCTGAGGAGGCGCGACCTCTTTTCCTTGAGAGAAAACCTCCATGTCAACAGCTTCTATGTTGTCAATGATCATCGAATAAAAGCGGAATTCGGCTTTGATGGAGGAATCGCTTCGCTCCAGCAGTCTGAACCGGACAGGAACAAAGGCTTCCTGCAACTCTTTCAGTTGCCGCGTCTTTCCCTCAAGGCGTTTTGCCTGGTATGGAACAATAAAGGCAAAGAAACCGGCGGCTCCGCCGATCACGAGCGCGATGACGGCAAGGAAGATGACAATAACGCTTGCTTTTTTCATAACAATGTTTATAGTATCATAAGTGGGAACACTATGCCATATATATTTTCGCGGATTCGTCATGTCCCGCAGTCTATGCCGTTCATCCTTTTTTTTATTCTCGCGGGCCATCTTTATGCGCGTGATATAACAATCATTGTAGAGGACATTGAACTTGATATGCCGCTTGAGGGGGCGATTGTCCGCGTGGAAGGCGGCGCGTCCGGCGGCAGCGGCGCCGTTGCCGCCGAAAAAACGACCGATGAAAACGGCAGAGCTACGCTTGCCGTTCCTGACAACAGGCAGGCGCGATTGCAGATAGCGTATCCCGGATATGAGAACGCGATCTTCATCGCGCCGCCTTCTGGGACAACGTTTACTGTTGGGCTGCGACTGAGCGGCGGCGCGGGTTTGGAAAACAAGGAACTCGTTATTGAGGCGCAAAGTCCCGGCACAAACGAAACCAAGACCGGACGCAGCGTGGCGATTTCCGGCGGCGATTTGGCGCGTACCGCTGAAATCGGTATTATTGAAGATGTTATGACATCGATCAAGCTCCTCCCCGGCGTCGGCTACACGGGCATGTTCAACGCCATGCCTTCAATCCGGGGCGGGGAACCGGGCGATCTGACTGCGGTTTTTGACGGCTTTTACATAGAAAATCCCTATCACTGGGGAGGCGGGGTCTCCATCTTTGACCCGCGCATGGCGCAGAGCGCCCGGCTTTCGCACGGGGTGTTTTCTTCCCGTTATGGGCATACCATATCGGGACTGCTTGAAATAACCGGACGCAAGCCGGAGCCGCTTGATGTCGAGCTTGAACTGGGCTTGTCTTCAAGCGCCGCAAATCTCAACGTGTCGTATCCGCTCTTTGGCAAAGGCGGCGTTATGATCATGGGAAAGTCTACCTATTGGGATCCCTTTATTTCATTGGCGAAACTGGCTGTTGAAGACGTGAACTACATCAAAATCGCCCCGTACATCAGGAGCGCGGCGTTTAGCGCGAATTACCGGTTTACGCAGAATCTTGAATGGACGATGTTCGGCTTTATGGGCGGCGACGGTATGGGCGCGTTCTACAACAATCCGGTTGAATACAACGACATGTCGATGCACACGGATTTTGACTTTGAATGGTTTAATCTGCAAGGTTTTCTGATTACAGGGCTTATATTCAACCCGAAGCCGAATATGGCGCTGAAAGCGACTCTCGGCGGCGGTTTCCTGCGGACAAACCTTCACGGCTTTATCGACTACTATTTGACCGTGCCGTATTCTCCTGACTTTATAAAGCTGTTTGAAAGTAACGCTCTTAAACCTATAGACAGCGAGACCTACACCGTTGACACCGCCATGTTCGCCGACATGGTTGATACTACGGCAAACTATCAAGCGCGGACGGATTTTGACTGGGATGTAGGCAAAGGATTTCTGTTTGCCGCCGGCGTCCAGGGGTTATACGCCCGGTACGAATTGGAGGAACACGACCGTGCCGTACTTGAAATGCTCTCTGTAAGTCCGCCGTTCTCAAATGGATTGCTGGGCGACGATGGACGATATTATCCTGTGTATCTCAATTATCCTGCGGACTACAACAATTCCTCCGCCAATCAGACGCTTACGACGTCGGCCTACACCCTTTTGGAATACACTTCTCCCAAAAAGCGGTTCGGCGGAGAGCTTGGCTTTCGAGTCGATCACCTCCTCTTTGTCGGCAAGGATTTCACGCTGCAAACCCTGCCCACGTTCAACCCCCGCGTCAATCTCGATTGGAACATCGCGCGGAATGCGGGCATTTTTGACAGCATCACCGCAACCATCGGGTCCGGGCTTTTCTCGTCAATAACCGACAACATTTCCAGCATTCAGTCTGAAGACGGCATCGGCGACTTTGATCTCAAACAAAACCGTTCATGGACATCAATCGCGGGAATCAAACTTGATTTTCTGGGTTTCAGCGTCAATGTTGAAGGATACTACAAGTACGTGTTCGACAGGGCGTATTCCGCGCTTGCAACGAACAGCGTACAGCAGAATATCGCCATTGAGCGCAAGTTTGACGGAGAGGGGCGGATATGGGGATTTGACCTCATGCTTCGAAAAGCAAGCTCGCGCTATTGGGACGGCTGGATTTCTTACTCGTTTAATTGGGCGCGGTACCGGAACCCCTCAAGCGGTACCTACACGGCGGATTGGTTCTACCCCGCATTTCACCGGTTTCACAACCTAAACCTCGTTCTCAACATCAAACCGCTCAGGTCTTTCAATATAGCGACCCGTTTCGGGTTCGCGTCCGGCGCGCCTAAAACAGTCGCCGGGGACATTACCAGTTATCCGGTTATTGTTCTTAACGAAAGCGGGACTCCTGTGGATATTATCCAGAAATACAAGCGTCAAAACCTCTACTCCGATACGGAGCGGGACGGTTTCGCCCTGACGTGGGATGTCAAGGTCTCGTTTTTTGCGTACAGCAGGGCGGGCAGAGGCCAAATGGAAGTGTATATTGCGGTTGAAAACATACTTGCCATGCTTGAAACACGGCGGCAAAACACATCTTTCAATTCGTATACGGGCAAAGAAGATCAAGGCTCGAATACGGCGAGCTATCAACTGCCCCTGCCCATGCCGTCAATCGGCTTCAGGTGGACATACTAACCATCTCGTTGATTTCAGCCGCGGCCTTCTCGTATTCAAAAAGCAAAATATCCTCTTCAATGCTTTCAAGCGCGTCTTTCGCGGCGCGGCTTATAGGCAAGGCTTTGTACGCCGTTATAAGACGGTCGAGTTCCGATACCTTCATATCGGAGAGCGCCCGCATCAGGTCTTCCAGCTGCTCCTTTGACAAACGTGTATCGCCCGACTCAACTTCGGCGGTGTTCTGGTTTAAGAAATTTTTTATATTGGCAAGAAGGGCGTATAACTGATTAAGCAGTTCGCCCGTGCGCCTGCGTATAATAGGGATGTCTCTGGCCCTGCCAGCGGCTTCCATGGCTTCCGCAAAATCGCCGAATTCGGTTGCGCCGAGGCTTCGGGACGCGCTTTTAAGCGCGTGAACCATGGTGGTATACAGTTTGGTGTCGCCCTCCGCGGCGGCGTTTTTGATGTACACGGCGCGGTCTTCCGCGTCATTGCAAAAAATCCGCAGCACTCGCAAATATGAGGAAAGAGAGCCTCCCGTATTGCTGATGCCGGCCTGAACGTCAATATTGCTTATGGTAAGCTCGTCCGCGCCGCCCGCGTCCGCTTTGCTTGTCCGCAATGTGTTCGCGGCTTGCCGTTTCTCTGGGGAAAGCCATTTTTTCAGGATGTCGCAGAGCTTCTCTACTTCGATAGGTTTGGCGAGAAAATCATTAAACCCGCTTTGGAGGAATAATTCACGGTACTCTACAAGCGCGTTGGCGGTCAAGGCGACTATCGGCATTTGCCGAAAGTAGGGATCATCCTCTCCCATCGCCCGAATTCTCCGCGTTGTTTCAATGCCGTCCATTTCCGGCATCATATGATCCATAAACACAAGATCATAAAAATTTTCCCGGACAAGGCGCAGTGCCTTGTCGCCGCTTGTACAGGTGTCGATCCGCAATTCAAAAAATTTCAGCAACTCTTCCGCGACCATCAAATTGGTGTCAATGTCGTCAACCACCAGCACATGGGCATTCGGCGCGACAAAGGGCGGAGTGTTCTCATTCGCCGCTTCCGGCTTCTGCTCTTCAAGCGCCGGCTTCCCATCAACAAACCCCTGCAATAAAGAAACGGTAAAGACGCTTCCCTGTTCATACACGCTTGATACGGTTATATCGCCGCCCATCGCTTTACAAAGGTTCCTGACAATGGCAAGCCCCAGTCCCGTTCCTTCTATATCCCGATTACGCTTCGTGTCAACGCGGCTGAATTCGGTGAACAAACGCTCCATGTCCTTTTGTTTGATGCCGATGCCCGTATCGCTCACCTTGAAAAACAAGGTGAGATGCGCGGCGTCCTTTTTCTTTACGCTGACGTGAAGCTCAACCTGTCCGGCTTGGGTGTACTTCACCCCGTTAGTCAGAAGGTTTATCAATATTTGTTTGACGCGGACTTCATCGCCGATAAGAGATGAAGGCACGTCGTCTTCCTCATGTATGACTAAATCCACGGGCTTGCCCGTGATCCTCATGCGAATGATGCTCGCCACGTCATTGATAAGGGAAGTTATATTGTAGTTTTTCACTTCAAGCTGTAATTGTCCGGCTTCCATCTTCGAAAAATCAAGAATATCGTTTATAAGGGCGAGCAGCGTGGCGCTTGATTGTTTGACGATCATCAATTGTTCCCTTACGTCATCCGCGATATTCTTTCTCAGTATGACCTCGACAAGACTGATAATGACGTTCATGGGCGTACGGATTTCATGGCTCATGCGGGCGAGGAATGAGGTTTTGATCTTGTTTTCCTGATCCGCTTTCACTCTCGCTTTATTCATTTTGGTAACGATGTAGTTCAGAATCAGTATAAAAATGAACGCCGCCGCTAAAAAAACAAACACTATAAAGTACGATGCATGATAGGCGGTGTCAACCGGAACCGCTACGCCGATATACCAGCCGTATTCCAGCTTGCGGAAAAAGGTTTCCATCTTGCGCCCGTCATATCCGGTCAATATGACGCCGGAATAATTTTTCACCCCGTTTATAAGCTCTTTTTCCAGATCCGCCTGTTTCGCGTTGAATTCATAGATGTGTTTTCCCACGGAGCTTTCGTTGGGATGCGCTATGTAGACAAAATCCTGATCAACGAGCATCCCGTATCCGTTGCTCCCGGACTTGAGATTCGTGATATACGCGGATATATCGTTCATATAAACGTCAACCACGATAATCCTCGGCTCGCTCCCGCCGTTCAAGAGTTTAGCCGTGGACACCACGATCTCTCCGGTCTCTTTATCGACATAGGGCGCGGTATACCCGATGTCGCCGCCCGCGCGGAGCGCGGCGATGTACCACGGTCTTTCCTCGACGACGTAATCCTCAGGCGGCGCCCAGTCGTTACCCGTCATAAGTTCGCCATATATATACCCGTACATGTTACGAAAACCGGGTGTGTCTATAGACGACGGCATCGTGAGGTGATTCGAGAGTTCTTCAATATAGGTTCTGATTTGTTCCCGTGAATAGTTGTCATTCAGATAGTTTTGGACAGAATCGGCGGCGCTCAACACCGCGATTTCAGCCACGTGGAAATTCGCGTAAACAACCTCTTCCGCCGTATCCAATACGCTTTCGATGTTTTCAACAAGGTGATCTTTCACCATGCGTATAAAATAGACGGCGATAAATATCATAAAGACGAACACTAAAAAAACCGCCAGCACATGCAGAAATTCTTCGCGTATTATTTTCAACATTCTAAGAAATTTCACCGCGGCCTCTCCTTTTCCGTATTGAGAAATTCCCATATATCTTGCCCTGAACGGCTCCCGTCCTTGTCCATGATGTCGACCGGCAGCCGCACAACGGGCTTGCCGCGCCAATCACAGCGCCCGCGCGTCATTTTTAACTCAAGACGGTTTTGTTTCACCGCCTGAACATAGTCCCGTATGGATGACATCTTGGTATCCAGATACACGCCGAACATCCTCCCGTTTCCGGTTTGCTCCGCGTTGTGCATATCGGAACCGGCTGTCGCGGGCAGTCCCAGCCGCTCCGCGTACCGCTTCGCAAGCGCGTCCCAGGACCGGTCCGCATTGCCGGCGTTGGCTATTTCAACCGCGTCGACAAAACCGGTTGAAAGGCGGATGACGTCTATATAATACTGTTGCCGGAACGGATGCGCCTGCACCACGCAGCCGCCGTTTTCTTTCACCGTCCTGTACTGCTCTTCCCGGGTCCAGTAGGCGGCTTCCGGGTGTTCCAGAAGCCAGTCTTTATCCAGCCCATACACCAGATAATCATCATCGCCGTCAAAGGTTTCTTCCCACCCGAAAAACACGTCCAGCCCAAGCCTTTCGCCTTCCGCCTTTGCCTCCTCATATCCTTTGCAAAAACACGAGACCCATTCGCGCCACGGCACGTTTTTCCGTACGCGGCTGTTTCCATTATAAAAATGATCCGTAACAATAATGCCCGTATATCCAAGCGCCTTATACGCGCGTATATATTCCGCGCCGCGTGAGACCGCGCATGCGCTTGCCTGAGAAGTATGGAGATGTGTTTCATAAAGATATCTCATTTTTTCTTTTTTACCCTGCTTCCAGCCGGTCGCACAACCCGGCATAGGGGCGCGTTTTTTTTTACCGTGCTTCAAGTGGCGCTCAAACCCGCCGCCTTGCGTTTTTTACCGTGCGTCCCGCAACGGACGGCTTTGGAACCGGACAAAGTATATCATATTTTTTTACCGTGTTTCAAGTTCTTTTACCGTGCTTCCAGCCGGCAGCGGCATCCGGCATGGGGGCGCGGTTTGTAAAATGGTAAAATATGGCGGAACATGGGAACAGAGCAAGAAACAAATGAAAATACCTGTTTTACAAAAGGACTTGCGCAAACGTTTCGTATGAACTATACTATTTTTATGTTTTTGACAACGGGAGCCGTTGCGGGCGGCATGTTCAGGGCGGAATACGCGCCAGCGATCACATTATAATGTAAACAAACCAAAAAATGTCAAGCCTCTAACACGCGAATCCCCGTTTTTTATCAAATTTTTTCATATCTTTATGAAGACAATGGGTAAAAACCCCGTAAAGGGGAATTCCGGTAAACCGGAGGTCTGTCCTGCCATGTCAAAGGGGCAGCCCGCCGAGTTAAAGGGGCGGCCCTGCGAGTTAAAAGGGATCCCCTACGGGTCAAAGGGGCGGCCCGCCGCGGCAAAGGGGCAGCCCTGCGAATTAAAGGGGATCCCCTACGGGTCAAAGGGGCGGCCCGCCGAGTTAAAGGGGCGGCCCTGCGAGTTAAAAGGGATCCCCTACGGGTCAAAGGGGAAGCCCCGCGAGTTAAAGGGGCGGCCCTCCGCGTCAAAGAAAAGTCATTCAGGTATAACCGGGGCAAAACGCCTCGTTTATATATATAGCGGAGCCTTCCCAAGACTATCCCGAACGTTGTTCGCGGCTTAGGAAACGCCCTGTCTATACGGTAAAGGAGAAGAGTATATGTCTGATGGCAGAGACTGGTTTCCCAAAATCCGCGTCTTGCAGCTTGCGATGGGGAAAAACTGGGTGATCATTCTGAAAGTAAACGCGGCCGCATGGAACATCGCCATGACCGTGGTAACGGATCTGGAAACGCGGACGGACGCGGCGGACGTTGCGCTAACGGCGGCGCAAAACGAGGAGACCCGCACGCCGGTGGCGACCGCGCGGTGCCGCGAGACCTTCAAATCATTGGAAGAGTGCATGAGGGACATCAAGAAGCGGTATTTTTTCATTCCACCGCTTACGGAAGCGGACTTCGCCAGTCTGGGGCTGAAAGTCCCGGATTCCACCGCGACCCCGTCCGGAACGCCCACGGCGCAGGTAACGCTGGAGACCTACCTTGTTGGGCGGCACGAGCTGGGGATCAAGATCGTGTACGTTACGGGTAGTCCGCACGATGCGGCGAACAAGGGGTACCGCGTCTGGTACAGCGTTACGGCGCAGGGCGAAACGCCGCCGGCGAACCCGGATGAATTACACAGTTCGTTTTTCACCAAGAGGAAGAAGGACCTGATCGAGTTTGGGTTTGGGGACAGTGGGAAGACCGCGTATTTTGCGGTGCAGATCGAAAACGACGGGAAGAAAGGCCCGTGGGGGCCGCTGATATCGGCGCTCATTCCGTAGGAATGCATTCCGTGAACGTTGGGATGGGGCGGAGGTTTGCCTTTGGCAAGCCTTCGTACTACAAACCGCAGGAAGAGAGAAGAGGAGGGATTTTGCTTTGCAAAATCCCTCCTAACTCATTACCGGCGGATGTTAAATGCAAAGGAGAAAACGGATGAATAAAAAAATCATGTTTTTCAAGTTGGGAGCGGGGGCGCTGCTGGCGGTAATGGACGCGAAGGCGTACCTTGACCGGAGCGCCGCCTACATTGAAAAAGGGGAATGGGACAAGGCGATTGCGGACTTGAATCAGGCCCTCAGGCTCAACCCCAATGATGCGGATGCGTACAATAATCGAGGTTTTGCCTATGCCATGAAAGGGGAGCATGACACGGCGATAGCGGACTACAACGAGGCGCTCAGGCTCAACCCCAATTTTGCGGCGGCGTACAATAATCGGGGGATTGCCTACGGTATGAAAGGGGAGCTAGATACGGCGATAGCGGACTTCTGCGAGGCGCTCAGGCTCAACCCCAATGATGCGAAGGCGTACAATAACCGGGGGAATGCCTACTTTGGCTAAGGGGATTGGGACACGGCGATAGCGGACTACACCCAGGTACTCAGGCTCAACCCCAATTTTGCGGAGGCGTACAATAACCGGGGGACTGCCTACGTTGAGAAAGGGGAGCTAGATACGGCGATAGCGGACTTCTGCGAGGCGCTCAGGCTCAACCCCAATGATGCGGCGGCGTACTATAACCGGGGGTATGCCTACGGTAAAAAAGGGGAATGGGACACGGCGATAGCGGACTACAACGAGGCGCTCAGGCTCAACCCCAATGATGTGGCGGCGTACTATAACCGGGGTGTTGCCTACGTTATAAAAAGAGACTATGCCCGGGCCCGTGCGGACTTGGAGAAGGTTTTACAGTTTGTCCCCAACCATGCCGATACGCGGGAACTTCTCGAAATGCTGAGGGGGATGGGGTATTAGCATGGCGGGCTTATCGCGGGGTCCCTGAGGGCAGTCCGCGGAGGCCTTTAATTATGGAGTAAAGAGTATGAAGAATAAAATGATATGGCGGGTGATGAGCCGCGTACTTTGCGCGCCGCTTTATGCGGCGATTGCGCTCGCGGCGATGGCTTGGGGCTGCGCGAACAGCCCCAAGCCGGTAATGGACGCGAAGGCGTATCTTGACCGGAGCGCCGCCTACATTGAAAAAGAGGAATGGGACAAGGCGATAGCGGACTGCAGCGAGGCGCTCAGGCTCAACCCCAATCTTGCGGCGGCGTACGTTAACCGGGGTCGTGCCTACGGAAACAAAGGGGAGCTGGACACGGCGATTGCGGACTTCAATCAGGCGCTCAGGCTCAACCCCAATCTTGCGGAGGCGTACAATGGCCGGGGTGCCGCCTACTCTGACAAAGGGGAGCTAGATACGGCGATAGCGGACTACACCCAGGCGCTCAGGCTCAACCCCAATGATGCGGCGGCGTACGTTAACCGGGGTCGTGCCTACGGAAACAAAGGGGAGCTGGACACGGCGATAGCGGACTACACCCAGGCGCTCAGGCTCAACCCCAATCTTGCGGAGGCGTACAATGGCCGGGGCGGCGTCTACGCTATGAAAGGGGAGCTAGATACGGCGATAGCGGACTACACCCAAGCGCTCAGGCTCAACCCCAATTATGCGGAGGCGTACAATAACCGGGGCGCCGTCTACGCTATGAAAGGGGAGCTAGATACGGCGATAGCGGACTGCAACGAGGCGCTCAGGCTCAACCCCAATCTTGCGATGACGTACAATAACCGGGGGAATGCCTACCGTCAAAAAGGGGAGCATGACAAGGCGATAGCGGACTACAACGAGGCGCTCAGGCTCGACCCCAATGATGCGGCGGCGTACGTTAACCGGGGGATTGCCTACTCTGACAAAGGGGAGCTAGATACGGCGATAGCGGACTACAACGAGGCGCTCAGGCTCAACCCCAATCTTGTGGAGGCGTACGTTACCCGGGGGAATGCCTACGGTGGCAAAGGGGAGTATGACACGGCGATTGCGGACTTCAACCAGGCCCTCAGGCTCAACCCCAATTATGCGAATGCGTACTTTAACCGGGGGGTTGCCTACAGGGACAAAGGGGAGCTAGACAAGGCGATAGGGGACTACAATCAGGCGATCAGGCTTAACCCCAATTATGCGAATGCGTACAATAACCGGGGTATTGCCTACGTTATGAAAAAAGACTATGCCCGGGCCCGCGCGGACTGGGAGAAGGTTTTACAGATTGACCCCAACAATGCCCAGGCGCGGAATAACCTTGAATGG
>JAITAW010000002.1 GCA_031283905.1 Treponema sp.
AAGGAGAGACGATATGGCGGTAAAATTAAAGAAAATTAGCCGGAAAAATCCTCAGAATTTGAGCCAATCCAAGTGGTATTTGACGCAGGAAAAAACGGGAACCGTAGGGACTCAGGAAATCGCCAAAGAAATCGAAGGGCGTTCGGCGCTTTCGCTGGGCGATGTTCAGAGCGTTCTCAGCAATCTGGTGGAAATATTGCCGTTATTTCTCAAGCTGGGACAAACCATCAACCTGGAAGGGTTCGGTTCTTTCCGTATTTCAGTAACGAGTGAAGGGACGGCGACGCCGGAGGAACTGACCGCCCGTAATGTAAACGGCGTAAAGTTGATTTTCCTGCCAAGCGTTGAACTCAAACGAAACATTGAGGGTATTTCTTTTGAGATTGAATAAAAAAAGGTAATGGGATGAAATTATAAGAACGAATTTTAGAGTGCGCCGAAGCGTAGCCGCGTTAGCCCGGCGTCTGTGGTGACGCGACAGATTATTATAGGAATAACGCGAACCAAGGGTTCGCCGAACCGTTGGTTCGTTTCGATAGACAGTAAGAATAGAGAGGTTTGTATGAGACTTTTAGTGCATAAAAACTACACCGTTGCGAGTGCATGGACAGCCGGTTATATTGCCGGGCGCATCAACGCCTTTGCCCCGTCAAAGGATAAGCCCTTTGTGTTGGGGCTTCCCACAGGATCGAGTCCGCTCGGAATCTACAAAGAACTGATCGCCTTGAACAAGGCGGGGAAAGTGAGCTTTGCGGACGTTGTTACCTTTAACATGGACGAATATGTAGGACTGCCGGGCGATCATTCGCAGAGCTACCACCGTTTTATGAAGGATAATTTGTTTGATCATATTGACATAAAAGAACAAAATATCCACATATTGAACGGAATGGCGCCGAATCTTCAAGCGGAATGCGCATCCTACGAAGAGGCGATACGGGCTGTCGGCGGCATTGAGCTTTTTTTGGGCGGCATGGGTTCGGACGGACACATCGCGTTCAATGAACCGGGGTCTTCGCTCTGTTCCCGAACCCGCGTAAAGACGCTCAACAGGGACACGAAGTTGGCCAACGCCCGCTTTTTTGAAAACGATGTCAACAAAGTGCCGTCCACCGCTTTGACCGTTGGAGTCGGCGTCATCATGGAGGCGCGGGAAGTCGTCATTATCGTGAGCGGTCATAACAAGGCGCGCGCCCTGCAAGCTGCGGTTGAGGGCGGCGTCAGCCATATGTGGACGCTTTCCTGCCTTCAAATGCACCCTCATGCCATTATTGTATCCGATGAAGACGCGACGGACGAACTCAAAGTCGGTACGGTGCGGTATTTTAAAGACATTGAAGGACTATAAAAAGGCGAGGCTTCATTGGGTGTGATGTGGGGAATATACTTCTCATCCGCCCAATTTTCTAAAGATTTTCTAAAAACGCACCGTAGGTTCGTTGTCCGGCATTGTCGATGCAGCGCGTGTACGGGTGTCTTGCATCGGCATTCACCGTCCCGCTATGCTCATGGTAAAATAATGCAATGCCTTTTTAGTAGCGTCAAACGCGAGGTCGTCAACGGCGATTTCATGGGGCATGATGAAACGGACCTCGCGTGTTTCTTTTGTATCAATGGTGAGCTCGGAGACGGTCAATTCCGGGGCGGAAACCGTGAAATAGAGATCGCATGTATGGTATACAACGTCCTTATAGTGATACTCATTAGGAAAAGAAGCCATAAATTGTACGTTTTCGCCAGGATCCCAGCCGATTTCTTCAATGCATTCCCGTCTGACCCCTTCAACGGCACCTTCACCCGGGTTCACAAAGCCGCCGGGAAATCCCAGCTTGTCTTTCCCCGGTTCTTTTCCTCGTACTTCAAACAACACGCCCGCTTTGGCGCTGATGATGCATCCCGTAGCGGTGGCGACGTTTTGAAAAAACACAAACGTACAGTCATCGCAAGAAAACCGCTGTTCCCGCGCGACTCTTACCCTCGTTGAGCCGCAATGTGGACAATAGTGAAACATGTGCATATTATAGTAAGAATAATAGTATATTTCAAGGTGATCCGGAAAACAGCGTTCAAACGGCGTTCGATGTTTCCCATCAAACTGGACATTTTTAACGTTTGCTATTATAATTGGCGGTATGCGCCTGCTTTTATTAAATGACGGGCTGATGCTGTGATAGATTGCCGCAAATGCTCCTATTTTAGGATAACATGGGATCCCGCGTTTCCCCACGCCTGCCTCGTGTTCGGTATAAAATCAAGAAATTTCCCCTCTTTGGAAGTTTTTCAGGCGATGGGGCTTCAGTGCCCTTCTTTTCAGGAGAAAACGAGGAAAGACCGTGATGAATAATTTCATTATGCTCCGCATTCAATTGCGTGATGAAGATCAAGCGGCAGATGTGCGGATACGCCTGAAAAGGGGAGGGCGGACTTCCGGTTCGAAGTCGGCGTTCCAGAGCGCGGACGACTAGATGCCGGCTTCAAGAGTCCGCGATTTTCGTTCAATGCGGGTGAATTTTTCCGGTTTGTCAAAAAAATGCTAAATTCCGCTTGACTTTTTTTTTAAAGTTAAGTAAACTTTCACTTCATTATGAAACGGGAGTTTTTAGTTCATGCCAACAATTAATCAGTTAGTTCGTTTTGGACGGCAGCAAGTTTCTTCCAAGACGAAGTCGCCGGCGCTTCAATCCTGTCCCCAGAAACGCGGCGTTTGTACGCGCGTCATGGTAACGACGCCCAAGAAACCGAATTCCGCGCAACGGAAGGTCGCTCGTGTGCGCCTTTCTCATGGAACCGAAGTAACCGCCTATATTCCCGGTGAAGGACACAATTTGCAGGAACATTCGGTTGTTCTTGTGCGCGGTGGACGTGTCAAGGACTTGCCGGGCGTGCGCTATCATATTATCCGCGGCGCGAAAGACACCCTTGGTGTAGACGGGCGCAAGCGCGGCCGGTCGAAATACGGCGCGAAAAAGCCTAAAGCGTAAGGAAGCAGGGAAATGGGACGGAAAAAGAAGACTATTGATCGGGGAATTGCGCCTGATTCTAAATATAACAGTGTTGTTGTTTCAAAATTTGTCAATCGTATGATGTGGCAGGGTAAGCGTTCTGTGGGACTTCGTATTATTGACGGCGCTTTTGATGAAATTCGCAAGAAAATGAATGAAGAACCACTTGACATTTTTTTGAAGGCTGTGGATAATGTAAAACCGCGTCTTGAAGTGAAGTCTCGTAGAGTTGGCGGTGCAACGTATCAAGTTCCTGTTGAAATTCGGGAAACTCGTAGGGAAGCGCTTGCGATGCGGTGGATTATCAATGCCGCACGGTCGAGAAATGGGCGTGGCATGAACGAGCGTCTTGCCGCTGAGTTGATGGATGCCTTCAATAACACGGGGACCGCAGTAAAGAAGCGGGACGATACGTTTAAGATGGCGGAAGCAAATAAAGCTTTTGCTCATTATAAGTGGTGATCTTTCCAATCCAAACCGATCGTTATTGAAACGGGACAGGTGGAGTGGAACTATCTCAGAAAGTTTCTGCTGATTGTCTTGTCTTTTGTATTCGATATACATTATTGTTTTTGGTTACGGTAATTTGTTGTTTTGTAATTATCAGTCCGTTTTCTAGGATTGAAAGAATAAACAGTGCGTCCTGAAAAAGCAAAGGAGGATATGGATGGCAAAAAATCGGTTTAATAGAACAAAGATGCACATGAACGTTGGTACAATTG
>JAITAW010000008.1 GCA_031283905.1 Treponema sp.
CCAGTACTAAATAAAGCGCATTTTTTTCTTTTTTCATCAACACAGACATGCCGTCTAAAAACGGCAAGCGCATATTCGCCGCTCCTTTCCGCGTCCCTGAGGGCGTTATGCGGCGCGGCGAAACCGCTTTGTACGGGCTGCGGCTTCCAAACGAGTTTGAAAACAACGCGGTTGATTCCTTTGAGGCTATGGCTCCGGGCATAGACGCAAAAATGGCGCTTGGACACGGTCTTGAGGTAAAGATCGCGGCGGGGTACCGATCCTAAAATAGCTCAGGTGGTATTTTATAAAAGTCTAATACCCGACAGCAGAAAACGTATTGTCCCCCATTAACGCTACGCCCTACGGACGCGCTGTTAATGGGGGACAATAATACCGCGGCTGACGCCGAATTTAAAAATGTATTTTATGACAGCCGCCTTCCTCCTTGGCGGCTGTCATTGTTTATGGGGCAACGTAATACACCGCGCATCCTTCTATGATTTTGTCAGATTGTTATCCCTATAACCGCGCATGACGCCGCCCGCCCCGGCCTTCAAGTTCCGCTCAAAGGCCTTTATCCTGTTCAGGCGCGCCGTTCCGGATCGCCGGTACAGAGGCGGGTTGCCAGCCGCTCCCGCCGATGGCAGCGGATTATACCCATTACACCGGTATTTGTACGCAAACCCTCTTAATCTGTACGGCTGAGGACGCCGTACCCTCAGCGCAATGCGTGTAATCAGCTGGCACTTTTATTTGCAGTGGGGTTTAAGACCGCGCCTCAGGGCTGGCATTTTCGTTGATTGTTTGCGCCGGAGCAGGACGGTCTTGACAGAGAAAGCCCTTCGGTCTACTACTTTTCATACTTATTCACGCTGGCGTTTCTGCCGGACGCGAAGAAACCGTATAACCTTAAGGCCGTGCACCAGCCCGATCTGGACATACACGGCATCGCAAGCAAGGCGGAGGTATATAACATTGCCACCTCGCCCAAGGTGATCGAGGAGGGCCTGACCGCGGGCCTTGAGCTAATGCACTACCTTGCCGCGGACGGCTACCGGATCAAGACCCCGCTCTTTAACCTGCGCATCCGCATTCCCGGCGAGTACGATGGCGGCGAAACGCGCCTGCCCGACGGCGTGTTCCCCGAAGCGCGCCTGCAGGTGAGCGCCGCGTTCCGCGCATACCTGCGGGACAAGGTGGGTCTTGAGTTTGACGGCATAGAGACCGCCGAGGGCTTTATCGCGCAGGCTGTGGATAACGCCACGGGCCTCATTGACGAGTCCGCGACTATCGGCAACCGGCTCACGATCCACGGTTCCGGCCTCAAGCTGGAGAGCGATGATCTTTACAAGAACGATGCGGGCATCTACTTTATTGACGGACAGGGCGGCAAGGTGAAGGCTGACATCATCGCCGTGAACGAGCCGCGCACCTTGAAAGCGGTGGTTCCCGCGGGTCTGACAGCCGGCGCGGACTACCGCCTGCTTACCGTTACCCAAAGTTCGGCGCGGAATAGCGGCGCGCTATTAAAAAACCTTAGAGAGATTCATTCCGAATTCAAGCTGACCGCCCAGGCAGCTTCATGACTATGAACAGGCTTCGTTCACCTTGTCTTGTGTCCGGCTACGCCGAACAGTCCGCCCGGCGTGAGCGCCTCGTTCACCGCCTCCGTGCTTACGTCCGCAAACTCGTCTATGTAGCCTGAGACGCCGGCCTCGCCCTCTACGCCAAGGTGTTTCGCAAGCTCGCGCAAGGGGGCGTGGGCGCGGAATATGAAGTTTTACAGCCGGATGGGAAAGCCCGAATGGAAACTCCCGTATTGCGCGCTTCCGCTCGCAGGGATAAAAAAACGCGGGTCGCAAGGATAAAAAATGTCGCAAGATAAAACGCTTCTCTAGCGCTCCTTTGACAAAACTCGTTTTTTGTACTATACTAAAAAAATGTAAAATGACCGGTTTCAAAACACGAGGCGAAGCCGGTTCAATCTCTAAAACAAGGAAACACTGTGACAGATATAGAACCCGCATACGGCGCGTCCGATGGCGCAACCGGCAACGCGAATACGGCGAGAGAAAACAAGGGAAAAATTATTCCGGTTGCGATAGAAGATGAAGTTAAAACCGCGTATTTGAATTACGCCATGTCTGTTATTGTGGCGCGGGCGCTTCCGGATGTGAGGGACGGCTTAAAGCCCGTGCACCGCAGACTCCTCTATTCCATGGATGAGCTTGGATTGCGTCCCAACGCCGCAACCAAAAAGAGCGCGCGCATCACCGGCGATGCTATGGGTAAGTACCACCCGCACGGGGATATGTCCCTGTACGATGCGCTTGCGCGTATGGCGCAGGATTTTTCTCTCCGGTACCCGCTGGTGCAGGGGCAGGGAAACTTCGGCTCAATCGACGGAGATCCGCCGGCCGCGTCCCGCTACACCGAGGCGAAGCTATCCCGTTTGGGTGATGAAATGCTCCTTGATTTGGGCAAGGAAACCGTGGATTTTGCGCCCAACTACGATGAATCGTTGAAAGAACCGATGGTGCTGCCCGCCGCCGTGCCGAACCTTCTGATAAACGGCTCTAGCGGCATCGCGGTAGGCATGGCGACGAACATGGCGCCTCACAACCTCCGCGAAGTGTGCGATGCGGTCTGCGCGTACATTGACAATAGCGATATTTCAATAGACGGGCTGATGAGCTTCGTCACCGGACCCGATTTTCCCACGGGCGGTATTATTTTCGGGCGCGGGGGCATACGGGAGGCGTACAAAACCGGCAAGGGCAAAATGCTGGTTCGCGGCAAGTTCGCCATTGAAATGAGCAAGAGCGGCAAAGAAAGCATTATCTTTAATGAGATTCCCTATGGGGTGAACAAGACCGCGCTCATGGAACGCATTGGATCCCTGATGCGGGAAAAGGAAATCGATGGCATAGCCAATGCCAATGATGAATCCGACCGCGACGGTATGCGCATTGTCATTGATCTCAAAAAAGACGCTATGATGAAGATCGTGCTGAACCAGCTTTTCTCGAAAACGGCGCTGCAATCCACCTTCGGCATCATAAATCTGGCGCTTGTGAACGGCAAGCCCCAAACGCTGACGCTTAAAGAGCTTATCGCGTACTTTGTAGATCACCGTGTGGACGTGGTTACCCGCCGGACCCAATATGATCTCCGCAAAGCCGAGGAGCGGGCGCACATTCTGGAAGGCCTGGTCATTGCGTTGACGAACATAGACGAGGTTGTAACCATCATCAGGGCGTCGCGGGATATAAGCGCCGCCAGAAACGCCCTTGAAACCTCGTTCAACTTATCCGAAGCCCAGAGCCACGCAATCGTGGAGATGCGGCTCGGAAGGCTCACCGGTCTTGAAATCGAGAAACTACAAGCCGAGTTGTCCGAAGTGAAGGCGCAGATTGTGTATTTCAAGTCCCTGTTGGCTGACAAACAGAAGTTGTTTTCCGTTATAAAAGACGAGACGCGCGGCATTGCCGAGCGGTTTGGGGACGTGCGGCGTACGGAGATCGTTGAAGACGAGATTGAGAGCATCGACATTGAAGACCTCATCAGAAAAGAAGACATGATGGTGATCATCTCAAATCTGGGGTATATCAAGCGGGTGCCGGTGTCCGCGTACCGCAATCAGGGACGCGGCGGCAAGGGTATGATCAGCGCCAAACTCGCGGAAGACGACTTTGTAAAACAGATTTTTGTCGCCTCGACCCACGAATATGTCATGTTCATCACCAACGATGGCAAGGCGTACTGTCTCAAGGTGCATGAGTTGCCTGAAGGCTCTCGCATCTCGAAAGGCGCTCACATCAAGAGCCTTTTGATGGTGTCTCCCAATGAAGACGTTACCGCGACCGTTTCGCTCAAGGAGTTTTCCAAAGATCAGTTCCTTTTTATGGGAACAGCGCGCGGCGTTGTCAAGAAGGTGAGAACGAGCGAATTTTTCAACGCCAGAACCAAGGGCATCCGCGCCATCAACCTTGACGAGAATGATAAACTCGTAAGCGCCCTGCTCACCGGCGGTTCCGATGAAGTGGTGCTGATCTCCCGCAAAGGGCAGGCGCTCCGTACCAACGAGCAACAGGTGCGGGCGATGGGGCGGGCGTCGCGGGGCGTTATTGGCGTGAAACTTGACGATGATGACGAGCTTACCGGCGTGCTCAAGGTGGATGAGCGTGAAACCATGCTACTTCTTTCCGAATACGGGTACGGAAAGCGCATCGAATTCGGTGAATTTTCACCGCACGGACGAGGAACCGGCGGACAGAAGATATACACGGTCGCCGAAAAAACCGGAGATCTCATAGGTTGCGTAAACGTGCTTGAAAACGATGAGATCATGTGCATCACAACCCAGGGCAAGTCTATCAAGATCACGGTCGATTCCGTTCGGGTTATGGGCAGAACCGCGCAGGGGGTGCGTATACTTAACATTGAAAAGCCTGACTTTGTGGTGGGCGTTGGCAGGATCGCGCAGGAGAATGAATAGATGTACGCAAGGGTAATGCAAGAATCCGTCCCTACTCCTATTGAGAAAGGGATGCCGATTGCCGGAACCTGGAAACATTCTTTTGAATATGTCAACCTTCTCGATATTTACAAGCCGTTTTCAAAATTTTTGCCCAAAGCCGTGAAAGACTCCCGCATCAAAGAATGGCAGAGTTTTCTGGTGCAGGATGAACGCTTCCTGCTTGAAGCGACATTGAGCAATGTAAAGTTTTACCGGTGGGCGCAGGTTTTTCTCTACGACAAGGAGAGTAGACAGAAACTCTGGTTCCGCAAAATCCTGCCGTTTTCAGGGTGGCGGATGCCTGTTATGCTTTCCAACGCTTCCATTGACAGCCGTTCGTATGGTATATTTTTCCGCATCCACGATTGGCTTGAAGCGAACATGATAAAAGTCGATCTTGATATTGAACCAACTTCTGTACGCCCTTCGTTTACCGCCCATTTGGAATTTGAGATTGACGAGACGAACCTTGAACCGATGGCGGTGAGTTTGCTGTTTTCGGAAGCGCGGTCTATGTATTCTTACAAAGCGTTGTCGCCGGTGCGGGGCGACATGGTTTTCGGCGGGCAGCATCTATCGTTTGGCGGCGCGAAAACCGCGGGGCTTTTTTGCGATTACAAGGGTTATTATCCCTACCGGATGAATTCAACATGGTGTAATGCCTTTGGATTCCTCGCGGCGGAAGAGCAAACCGATCAAAAAAAGAGCCGTTGCTACGGGTTCAGCATAGCGGAGAATCAGGCGAAGGAAACTTTCAAAAACAACGAGAACGCGCTGTGGGTTGAAGGCAAGCTGACGCCCCTGCCGCCCGTACGCATCACTCAGCCAAACGGGATTCAATCGGACTGGATTATTCAGGACATGGAGGGCATGATAGACCTTGTGTTTACTCCAAAAGAACCGGTTTGCAATGAGATGAATTTATTTATAACAAATGTGGAGTATAATATACCGTTAGGATATTATAATGGCATGGTGGTTACTTCAGAGAAAGAACAAATACACGTTCATAATCTCTGCGGTTTGGGGCAAAAATTATATATGAGGGTGTAGCAATATGGGAAAAGAAAAAGCAGTCTATGCGCCCGGTGAATTGGAAAAAATACGCGGACGGTTAGGTAATGTAGATCGTGATGAAGCGGAGCGTATGGCTAAGGTTTTGGGCGGAGAAGTCGGTGTGGAACGAACGTCCGAAAGCCATGCGCCAAACGAGTCTTCCGGCGGCAGCCGCTCCCGATCCGCATCATCATCCGCTTCAAAAACATCGAAATCGTCAAAAGTGCCGAAGCATCGAATTGTACTTGCGTCCGATGAACAATCTGTTTTGAAAAACCCTTCGGGCGTACGGATAGACAATCCCGATGACGATCCGTCAAAACCATTGGTACAGAGCTATTCTGAGCGCTTCAAGATGGACAAACTGGCGTCCCAACCTACGTTTGATATAAAAACCATATCGCAAACCATGAAGGCAATGCTCTCTTTTATTACGAGACCGGTGGATTTAGTCTCTCCGGTTTTTGTCAATAAAAGGCTGAATGAATATTACAAGGTGATGGCGACTCTCATCGTTTCTACGAGAACTTTGCTTCCCAGAAACAACGCCAAACGCAATGGGCAAATAAGAAAAACATCGTCTTTTGCCTACTCGGTGCTTGACACCATCAGATGTTGGAACATTGAACGAATAGCGGGCGACATGGCGAGAATGCAGTCGCACTCCAGAAACGTAAGAGTAAAAGACTTTGCCGGCATTTTGCAGGCAATCTACAAGCCGCTGTTCATTCTGGAGGATTTAATCCCTAATATTCATATAAAAAGTTGTTATAAACTCCTCTATAGGCAGCTTTTTGTAGAAAATCCCGCTGAAGCAAGCAGGTATCAGGAGGTGGTGAAGAATACGCTGGCCGCGTTTGTCGTTATTCATAAAGAAATTCGTTTCCGTATGTATCCGCTCTTGATGAAACTCGTTTCTAATACATGTTTGCCCTATGAGGAGTTCTTTGCGCAGCGGAGACACCGCATCATGGCGCTGATCAATTTCGAGGAAGCCGAGAAGATTGCGCCGATGGACATGGTGGTTTCGTCCCAAAAATCTTTCAAGAGCGATACCGCAAAGGATGTCGTCGCAAGCATGGAACGCGATTCGGTCGAAAGCGCGAGAAGACAGGCTATCGCGGCGGAGAAGAACGCCGTTGAGAGAGGGCTGAACCATCTTGAAATTATATTTCCCGAAGCGGGCTGGAAAAACCTGTCTGATTACCCGGATATCTATCCGTATTTCCGGGGCATTTTGCAGATGACAAAAGGGTACGAACTCATCGCGCCGACAGACCCCGTACAGCAAATGATCATCCTTGCGCGTATTATTGAGGAACTGCTTATTGGGTTGCGTTCCGTAACGTTTACCTCGCTGACCGACGCGGAAGACGATGAAGGCGAAGCGCGACTGGACGAAGAAATGTCCGCCGTCATAAACAACTGGCATGATTATATTGACGAAAGTTTTGATAAAGAGTATCTCTCCCGTTTAAATGAATACTGCCAGGCGCTCGTCGAATCTGCGGACGTCTGGAGGTCGCCCTTTGGGCGGCGATTGGTTGATGAAATGTGCTTTGCAAAACGCTACTACTTTTTTCCGCACCTGCACTATACTGCCCAGAATTCAGCGACTATGACCACATTTCAGAAAAAAGACATCCCTTCATTGTACCGTGAGGTGCAGAAATTGCGTAGAAATCTCACCATTATATACGAAGAAATAGAAAAAGGCATGAAAGCGGGCGGACCGGAAGCTAACGCCTTATGCAGAGGAATTGCTAATCCGTGGAAACCATACGTGTTTCATGTGGCAGGACCCATCTCAAAGCGCCTTGACGTGCTTTTGGGACAAAAAAAGCGGCACAACGCATCGTTGATCCTCTTTACGCTTTCCGTTACCATCGTGTTGGATTATTTCCTGAATAATGCGGACAGTTGGGCGTACAATCCGCCTAATGACGTTCTCTTCCGCAGCATTGAGGGAAAAGGTACCGTGCCGCAATTCGGCGTGGATGAAAAAATAGATGCCGACGCCATTTTTAAGTGGAAACTCAAAGAACGGGCGGCTCAAAAATCTTAATTTACACGCGCGCGGCATGAAGAATATCCTTATCGTAGATGACGAAGCGGGTATACGGAAAACGCTGGGACTCATTCTGGAAGACGAGGGATATCATGCGCTCGGCGCGGAAGACGCGCTCATCGCGCTTGATATACTGATGACGGAAAACGTTGATGTTATCTTTCTTGCTGTGCTGCTTCCCAAAATGGGCGGGCTTGAGGCGCTTGAAAAAATCCGCAAAAGACACCCCGATATTGAAATAATAATGATTTCCGGTCATGCATCTGTGGATATGGCGGTACGCGCCGTGAAATTAGGCGCGTTCGATTTCCTGGAAAAACCGCTCTCTCTGGACAAGGCGCTTGTCGTCTGCCGGAACGCCCTTTCTTTGCGGGCGTTGAGAAAGGAAAACCTTTCGCTCAAGCGGCGTTCCGGTATTCGGCAGGAAGTTATCATAGGAACAAGCAAGCGGATCGAACAGGTGAGGAAGCTGGTTAAGCAGGTTGCCACAAGCGATTCCCGCATCCTCATAACCGGTGAAAGCGGAGCGGGAAAAGATGTTGTCGCGCAGGCGATTCATCACTACTCCGGCAGAAAAGGCGCTCCGTTCGTGGAAGTCAACTGCGCGTCCATTCCGGACGCGCTTATCGAAAGCGAATTGTTCGGGCATGAGAAAGGCGCTTTTACCGGCGCGGTATCGAACCGCATCGGACGTTTTGAGATGGCGGATCGCGGGACGCTCTTTCTTGATGAAATCGGCGACATGTCCCAAACGGCGCAGGCAAAAGTGTTGCGTGTCATACAGGATCAGAAGGTAGAGCCTTTGGGCGGGGAGCGTTCGATACCGGTGGATGTCCGCATCGTAGCGGCGACCAATAAGGATTTGGAAAAGGAGTGTGAAACCGGACGTTTCAGGCGGGACCTCTTTTTCAGACTCAACGTCATTCCGATCTACATGCCTCCGCTTCGGGAACACGCTGATGATGTACCGGCGCTTTTATCCCATTTTCTTGGTAAAATGGGCAGCGAAAAAGCCGCGTCCATAACCTTTGACGAGTCCGCCCTGCAAACGCTCCTTTCCTACAAGTGGCCCGGCAACGTACGGGAACTGCGAAACCTTGCGGAACGTATCGTGGCGCTGTCTGAGAGCAGCCGCATCACCGGAGGAACCATCGCCGGTTTATTGCGGAAACCTGCCGGCGGCGAAAACCGCGAGGACGGGCCGCTTTCGGCGGACATACGGGCGCTTCCGTACAACAAGGCGAAAGAGGCGTTTGAAAAAGAGTATTTGGCATGGCATTACCGCAAGAACAATTGCACTATAGCCAAAACCGCTGAAGCCGTTGGCGTATACCCCGGCAATCTCCACGCGAAATTAAAAAAATACGGCATTACAAAACAAGACAATTCGCCCCCGCCGCCAGAGGCGGTTTTCTAGTGACCCGCGTCCGCGCCCCGCCCTGACGAAAAAAATCTAAAAATATGCCGAAACGCCTTGTTTTTTATACACGTATGATATATTTTTATCTATGGACAAGCATGTCTATATAAACGAAACATGTTGCACGGATAAAGCGCGGTTAACCGCCGCCGCCATCATGCCGGACGTTTTGGGGGCGGCCCCCCCCCCCCCCCCCGACGAGCGCAGAAAGACAGGGGGGTGTGGAGAGAAAGCAACGGACTGGAGGGAGA
>JAITAW010000078.1 GCA_031283905.1 Treponema sp.
CTAAGTTCGAAAAACTGGCCGTGGTGCCGGTGGAAATGGGCGGGAACATCGACTCCCGCGTCGCGGACACGCTGGCGCAGATACTGTCTATAAACCTCATCAGGAGCGGGAAGTACGCGATGTATCCGCGAACCGGAACCCTGGAACAGGTGCAGGCCGAGTACAAGACCCAGTTGAGCGGCGTAACGGCGGATGAAAACATAGCGCGGCTTGGGAAGGGGGAGAATCCGCGGCTCGTGCTGTCCGTGGCCGCGCGGCGGCTCGGTACCCGGACCATGTTTAACGCGTCCATCATCAACCTGGAGACCGGCGTGCAAGTGATAGGGGCATCGGTAAATTACGAGCGGCTGGAAGACGGGATAGAGGTGATGAGGAGTCTCGCGCAAGAACTGACCGGCGTCGCGATTCCCGATACCGGTACGATTGAGGAGGCGCTTGATACGGAACAGGAAGCGGGTAAGGCGGCGGGCGGCGGCGGACCGAAGCGCGGTACTACGGGAGCGCAAGAAGGCGCGGCTGAGGCGAAGAAAGCCCAGAAATCCGGCGGCGCGTTCGGCTACGGCGCGTTAAATCTGGCGCTTGGGCTGGGGTCTTTTATCCAGGGAGATGTGAAAGGCGGCGTGATTATACTGTCGTCCTATGTAGCGGCTATCGGGCTTATCGGCTGGGAGTTGGCGCTGTCTTATGACGACGGTCTTGCGGGCATTCCCGGAACGATCGGGCTCGGGGTCATAGGTTTTGCGGCGGTGTATGGGTTTATCCGTCCGTTTGTGTATCAAAAGAACCGCTCCCTCGCTGAGTTTATGGACGGGATAACCGTTGCGGCCGTGCCTGATGAGCGGCGCAGGGGAACCGCGGTACGGTTGTCATATACATTGCGGTTTTAAGAAGGAGAATAAAATATGAGTGTAAATAAGAAAAACAATAAAAAACTGGGAGCGCCGTTCTTGGCGGCGCTGGAAGCGGCGGTTCTCGCCGCGGTTCTGTGCGCGGGACTGCCGATGTTTACGGGGTGCAAGGATCTGTTTCACCCCGAAGGACCGGAAAACGAATCGTCCGCATCAACTGTGTCTCTTTCGAATAATAGATGGTATTCTACTACTCTTTATGCCGGAGACGTTCATTATTACAGCTTCTATGCATACTCAGGTTACAACTGTTATATCTACTGGGAAGATTATGATTATAGTAACTCTTACGGTGATATTAAAGTATCCGCAATCAATAGCAGCGGAACATACCTACTCGATAGCATTGATGTTGGATACAGCGGTCCAAATTTCTATGTATCGTCATCCGGTACCATAACGCTCGTGGTTGAAGGACTTAGTGCTTCATCTTCCGGCTACTACAGGATAAAGTTCGTGAACTAAATAAATTACATCAGGCGAAGTAGTTCATAGCGGCGGCGGTGTATGGGTTATACGCCCCGCGCGACCCCAAGAACCATGCTTTTGCGGAGTTTATGGACGGGATAACCATCGCGGCCGTGTCTGATGAACGGCGCGGGGGAATCGCGGTACAGGTGTCGTGGACAGTACGGTTTTAGGAAGGAGAAGAGAATATGAGTGTAAATAAGAAAAACAATAAAAAACTGGAAGCAACGGTTCTTGCCGTGGTTCTGTGCGCGGGACTGCCGGCGTTTACGGGGGGTGCAAGGATCTGTTTCATCGTGTTAAAATGAACCTCCCCGCCGCAGAGCGCGCGCGCACGTTTGCGGCGAGGTATTAAACCCCACTGCGAATAAACAATAACGAAAAGAATCTTCACTAAGAATCACGAGGGAGATGAAATACACCTCCCTGAAAAAGGCCGGGTGTTCGTCCGCCATCCTCAAGACGGGCATGAATATCTTCTCCAAAAGAGCGGTACCATTGGCTTCTGGAAAATCTGCGGTCAAGTCTTGCCTTCAACACACGATATTAAACCTCCGTTGTGAACAAGAGCCGCGCATGAACACGCCCCGCCAAAACGAGCGATCTTTCTTTCGTTGGTTATTGACATTCGAAGTCTTTTCGTATTCAATAGTCCATATGTACACCCGTATGCAGCCATATCCCTCGCTGTTGAATCAGGTGAAATGGCTCAACATAAACAAGCGCGACAGCATGTTTTACTACGATTCCGGCAACGCCATCGGCGATGCCGTTAAGTCGCCCGTCATTTTGATACACGGCTTGGGAGATGAAGCCGACTCGTGGCGCCGCATTATCCCGCTATTAAAAGGCGACTGCCGGACGCTTGCGCCTGATCTGCCCGGATTCGGGCGCTCAAAGGCTGGCGGCGTTATAACGATCAACCGGCACATTAACGCAATTGTTTCTCTCCTCGAAATGACCGGCCCCGCGGCGCTTGCGGGCAACTCTCTGGGAGGGATGATCGCCCAAGCCGTTGCCGCGGCGAAGCCGTCTCTGGTTAAAGCCCTCATACTCATTGACGGAGGCGCGCCTCTTGCGCGGAAATCCGGAGATAATGCGGAGGGAGGCGCGTTGCGGTTACTGAGCAAGGCGCTGCCGTTTTACGGTCCGTACTGGTACCGCCAATTCCGCAAAAATCACGATGCCGCCTATCATTCGCTTTTCGGTTATTACCACAATCTGGAAAGCCTGCCGGAAGATGACCGCGCCTTTCTGCGGAAGCGCGTCATTGAAAGGGTGGAAAGTGTGGAGCAGGAGAAGGCGTATTTCGCCACCATGCGGAGCATAATATGGTACAATATGACCAAAACGGCGTTTTTGACAAAGGCGCTGGCTGACTACAAAGGTGTGCTGTCGCTTGTATGGGGCGAGAGCGACACAATTCTGCCGCCGAAGACCGCGGAGATTATCCGTTCAATACGGAAAGACGCCCCATTCATACTGATTCCCAATGCGGGGCATTTGCCCCAGCAGGAAAACCCGGCGGCGGTCGCCGCGGCAGTAGTCGAGGCGGTTACGCGGGCGAATGAAGAGTATGCGCATTAAATCCAGCCCTCCTTTTTATCAAAACGGGCTTCGGTTCTCCTGCGCCCGTTGCTCCGCGTGTTGCCGTTACGAGAGCGGATTTGTGTTTCTCTCTGAGGACGACCTGATGTCGCTCGTCAAAGCCCTCAATCTTCCGCAGCATGAAGTTGAAGGGCTTTACTGTACATGGGTTCCATCGGGAGCCGTGGACCGCCTGTCTCTGAAGGAAAAGTCCAATTTTGACTGTGTTTTTTGGAATGACGGCTGTTCAGTATACGAAAACAGGCCCCTGCAATGCAGAACCTTTCCTTTCTGGGATTCGATACTCGTTGACGCCGGCGCATGGGAACGCGCCGCGCAAGACTGCCCGGGTATAGGACGGGGAGCCATGCATTCCTTGTATGAAATAGCGGGCGCATTGGAACAGGGATACTCGCGGCGGCTTATTCAGAGAAAGCGGGATATCCGTTGATGATGCGTACAGCCGAACCCGTTGTTTCCTTAACGCCGCAGGAAATAAAAGCCTTGTTTATAAGACTCAAGCGCATAGAATCGAAGATTTCGTCCGACTCCGCCGGGCTTTCGCCTGTGGAACAGGCTTTTTTGTTGAAGATAGAAAAGTCGCTGTACCGGAATCTTTCCATTCAGGAAGCTGAAAGTCTGATGAAGGAAGTTGCGGGAAATACATGCGGATAAATATCGTAAAGCTCGTCATGGTTATTGGCGTGTGCGTAGTTATTCTTGCCCTTATTGCGGGAACAGCCGTTGTACTAGCCGTGATGGAACTCAACAAAGCGCCCGTTTCCGCTCAAGGCGAGGTGTTTTTCGAGGTGAGGCAGGGAGAAACGCCCCGTTCCATAGGGAAGAGGCTTGAGGACGAAGGCATCATCAAGAGCCGGTATTTCTGGTACGTGGTGAACAGGATCGATAAGGACGTTATAAAAGCCGGCGCCTATAAGATACCGCTTCCCGCCACTCAGTTCGAAATACACAATATTCTGGAGACCGGACGGCAACTTCTCATAAAAGTTACCATTCCCGAAGGCGGAACGCTTGCCAAAACTGCCCGCCTGTTTGACGAAGCTGGCGTCTGCGAGGAAGAAGCGTTTTTGGAAGCCGCCTCGAACCCGGAAATGCTTGAAGCCTTTCAAATTCCCGCCAAAACCTTTGAAGGCTACCTTTTTCCAGACACGTACTTGTTTCAGAAAAACTACGATGCGAAGCATGTGGTGCGGATCATGGCCGAGACGTTTTTCAAACGACTCTCCGGCATTGTTGACGTTGCGTCCCTCTCCCCTGAAGCGCTTTTCGAAAAGGTGACGCTTGCTTCCATTGTGGAGCGTGAATACCGGCTTGCGGAAGAAGCCCCGCTCATGGCCGGCGTGTTTTACAACCGGCTTGCCATCGGCATGGCGCTGCAATCCTGCGCCACAATTGAGTACATCATCACCGAAATTCAGCATAAATCCCACCCGGAAATTATCAGTACCGCAGACACTGAAATTGAAGATCCGTACAACACCTACATAGCGAAAGGATTGCCGCCCGGACCTATTTCCGCCCCGGGATTAACCGCGCTCTCTGCGGCGTTCAACCCAACTCCAAACGACTACCTTTTTTTCAGGCTCATCGAGCCGAATACGGGCGAGCATTATTTCTCAAAGACATTTGACGAGCATATTAAGGCGGGAAAGCTGTACGTGAAAGGAAAATAAAAACTCTTCAATATGACCTCATTCACGGGCGAAACGTTTGCCCTCCGGACATGTCGGCGCGTTCCGGCGCTTTGACGCCGGTGAATTGGATCACGGGCTTCCCGCAGGGATAAGATCGCGCTTAATGGTTCCGCTTTTGTCGGCATAGAGGGCATCAGTCGCTCCATAGCCCTGTAAGACTCCGCCCTAAACGCTTCAAAAGCCCCTGTACTCGCGCTCGCATAAGCATAACCACTGCAAGGCGTATTGAATGCCATGCCCAAACCGGTCAAACGGCGGATGTTGTTTTGGACGAGCCCTCAAACTTCGCCCTTCTCCCCTCATCGCCCGTCTTTCGCCCGCGCTCCGGCGTGTTTTCGGGGACATAATGCTGGACTCTTTAAGAATGACTGTTGTCTTTTTCCGGATCGCTTCATCGGCAATGTCAGCCGGACGCCGCCTTGTTTTCCCGCAAACGACCGCCATGTTACCTTGTTCCCGCGCCGTCCGTTTCAGGCGTTTCACCCACCATGTAATTATCCTCCTAATATATCCGAGAGAGCGAACGTTTCCTCCATTGCTATAAGGGATGAAATTTATCACTTATTAACGACATTTTACAAAATTGCTATTGACAAAGTTGGTTTTTACTGATATAATCCTAGTATATTTATCGGTTTAATATATGAACATATTGGAAATGGTGGGCAATACGCCCTTTCTGGAATTATCAAAGATATCTCTCTGGACTGGTAAAAGCCGTCCATCCGGAGTTTCTCTGTACGGTAAGGCCGAATTCTGTAATCCATCGGGTTCCGTTAAAGATCGGGCGGCCAAAGCCATGATTTTGGAGGCTATCGGCGAAGGAAAACTCGTTCCCGGCAAAACCATCATTGATGCCACCAGTGGGAATACCGGTATCGCCTATGCCATGCTGGGAGCGGCCTTGGGGTTTCCAGTCAAGATATTCCTTCCGGCCAACGCCTCACCGGAGCGAAAAAAGATCATCCGGCACTATGGCGCGGAAATTGTGGAAACCAGCCCTCTGGAAAGTTCCGACGGCGCCTTCCTTGCCGCGCGGGATGAGGTGGAAGCCCATCCGGAAAAGTACTTCTACCCTGACCAATACAATAACGATGCCAACTGGAAATCCCATTACGCAGGTACCGGCGGGGAAATCTGGGAACAGTCGGGCGGCGGGGTTACTCACTTTGTCTGCGGTATGGGGACATCCGGTACCTTTATGGGAACCTCCCGGCGGCTCAAGGAAAAAAATCCCGCTGTCGCCGCACTTGCCATCCAGCCGGATTCGCCTTTTCACGGCATTGAAGGTACCAAACACATGGCCAGTACCATCAATCCGGGTTTTTACGATGAGAAACAGCCGGACGGCTTTATCGAGGTGAATACGGAACAGGCGTACGTTATGGCCCGGAGGCTTGCCCGCGAAGAGGGGATTTACGTTGGGATAAGTTCCGCCGCCAATGTACTCGGCGCCCTTTTGCTTGCGGAAACCTTGCCCCCGGATTCCGTGGTGGTTACCATTTTGTGCGATACCGGAACCCGCTATGTGTCCGAGCCTTTCTGGAACTTTGGGGCGCCTCATGCTTGAAATCGGTAAGGATCTGGCGCAAGCTATCAGAGACGAAGGGGAAAAGGTTTACCCCAACGAATGTTGCGGTTTTGTCCTGGGGACATTCCATGAAGACGGCCGGCGGAAAACAGGGGATGTTTTCCCCATAGACAACGCCCGTGAAGCGGAAGAACAGTACCATCGCTTCAAAATAGAACCCGAAGACTTTATACGGGTTGAAAAGGAAGCTCGCGCCCGGAATCTGGATGTCATCGGTTTTTACCATTCCCATCCGGATCACTCGGCCCGGCCTTCGGATTATGATCGCCAACACGCCCTGCCTTTTTACTCCTATCTCATCGTCTCGGTGGAGGGGGGCAAGGCTCATGGTTTGACCAGTTGGGAACTTGCGGCGGACAGAGTCGCTTTTATGGAGGAAAAAATAATATGGCAGTAACAATCCAAATTCCTACGGCCCTGCGGGGTTTTACGGACAGGCGGAGGGAAGTTGCTGTGGAGGCGACTACCGTTGGCGTTGCGTTGGCGGCGCTTGCACAGACCTACCCGGATATAAAACAGCACCTCTACCAGGAGGGCGGGACGGAATTGCGTTCATTTATCAACGTTTTTGTGGGGGATACCAATATCAAAAAACTCAAAGGATTTGACACCCCGGTTCCTGACGGCGAAACAATCATGCTGGTACCGGCAATCGCGGGTGGCGTTTTGAGCGATGCGAAAGCCGGCGGGCGGGACCGTTAATGGAAAGTGTGATATATGACCGGGAACTTCCGGAACTTACCAACGAGGAAATCGGCCGCTATAGCCGCCATCTGCTTTTGCCCGAAATAGGCGTAAAAGGGCAACGGCGGCTCAAGGCGGCGCGGGTTCTCATAGTGGGAACCGGAGGCCTTGGCGCTCCCCTGTCCCTGTACCTGGCCGCCGCCGGAGTGGGGACACTGGGGATTGTGGATTTCGATGTGGTGGAAGAATCTAATCTCCAGCGTCAGGTGATCCACGGAAAGCGGGATGTGGGGCGACCCAAGGTCGCTTCCGCCAGGGATCGTATCAAGGGCATCAATCCGCTCTGCAATGTCATCACCTACAATACCCGGCTTACCAGCGCGAATGCCTTGGACATTTTGAAGGATTATGATGTAGTGGCCGATGGTACGGACAATTACCCAACCCGGTACCTAGTCAACGACGCGTGCGCGTTTTTGGGCATCCCTAATGTGTACGGTTCCATTTTCCAGTTCGAAGGGCAAGCCTCTGTGTTTTACGCGAAACAGGGTCCCTGCTATCGTTGCCTCTACCCCGAACCGCCGCCTCCCGGCTTGATCCCCTCCTGCGCGGAGGGCGGCGTGATGGGCGTGCTGCCGGGCATTGTCGGCACGATTCAGGCCAACGAAGTGATCAAACTCATTGCCGGCGCCGGCATGGATTCGTCCAATCAATCCGCAAGTCTGGTGGGAAGGCTTCTCCTCTTTGACGCATGGAAGATGAAGTTTCGGGAACTGAAGCTTGACAAAGATCCCGGTTGCCCGGTCTGCGGCGATCAGCCTGTTATTCATGAGCTTATTGATTACGAACAATTTTGCGGACTCAAAAAAGACGCCGCTGATGATCCATCCGGTGAGCCGGTGGAAGTTATTGAGCCGGAAGAATTGAAAGCCCGTATGGACGCCGGGGACGCCTTGCAGATTATCGACATACGGGAACCTCACGAGCGGGCTATCGTCAAATTTCCCCAAGCCAAGCCCATACCGCTGGGACAGATGACCCGTCGGATTGATGAATTCGATCCCGCAGTGGACGCGGTGTTCGTTTGTAAAATCGGCCAGCGCAGCATTTTCGCAATCAGGGCGTTGCGGGAAGCGGGTTACACAGGCCGCCTCCTCAACCTGCGAGACGGTGTGAACGGCTGGGCGGAGAAGGTGGACAGTGGTTTTCCGGTTTACTAGGCTTGCAAGGCTGCTTGCAATTTCGCGCCGGACGACTACAACATTACGGCTTTTTTTAGTGGAATTTGATATTTGAGCTTGTTCCAAAACGTGACGTAGTTCGGGTTAGTTTTGGAATAGCCTTATTTTGAAAAACATAAGCGGTGATGTAGCCGCTTGTTATATTAGTAAGGAGAGAATTTATGGCAGACAAAGTAATCAACGCGCTGGGACGAAACGCGGCGTATCAGCTCGCCAACGTAACCAAAACGCCCCCGCAGTACGGCGCCCTGACGCCCAAGTGGCTCAGCAGGGTTTTGGAATTCAAGGGCCTTGAAGCGGGCATATACCGGGTAAACCGGGTGGTGGAGGGCGATACGCCTCTGGATGCCCTTTGCAGTCAGGACCCCAAAAAGGTTGACTTACCTCAGGGTTACATTGAGTACGAGTCCAAGCCCAGGGAGTATTGCTTGAGTTCTATTTCTACGATTATCAATGTAGATACTACGGTTCAGGATGTGTACAGTTCCCCCTACGACCAAACACGGGAACAGATCTCCTTGGCGGTGGAGAGTCTCAAGGAAAGGCAGGAAAGCCAGATCGTCAACAGCGATGATTACGGCCTCCTCAAAAATGTGGCGGACTCCCATCGGTTGCAGCCCCGTTACGGACGTCCCATGCCCGATGATCTGGACGAACTTCTCACCAAAGTGTGGAAGGACCCGTCATTCTTTCTTGCCCACCCTCGCGCCATCGCCGCCTTTGAACGGGAATGCACTCGCCGGGGAGTCCCTCCGGTTACGGTGAATGTCGCGGGCGGTGTTTTTATCGCATGGCGCGGCGTACCCATCATTCCCACGGACAAACTTTTTGTGGACGGCCTCAAAAACCCCACGGCCAAAACCGGCAAGACCAACATACTCCTCGTCCGTACCGGCGAAACGAAGCGTGGCGTCATCGGTTTGTACCAGACCGGCGTTCCCAACGAGCAATCCAGGGGACTTTCGGTGAGATTCCGGGGCATAGACGATAACGGCGTAGCCTCCTATCTCCTCTCGGTGTACTGCTCCGCCGCGATTCTCGCGGACGATGCACTTGCTGTGCTGGAAGACGTGGAAGTTGGTGATTACTATGACTATACCCAGAACCCCGTATAACCCGACTGACTACGGTCTCCCCGCCGAAGCGGAGATCGCCGCATGGGCCGCCGAATTGTTTCCTGAATATCATACGGAAGGAGAACTCCCCGCAACGCCCCTCGACTCGGCGTCCTACGTCTATGCTCCGGTTGTTCTCCCAAAAGAGGTGGAGTCCGCGCCCTACCGGGTCCTGGAAATTGCTTCTGCCGCGCCGTCTGTGGACCAGTCCTTATACCGCCGCATTGGAAACAAAAGCCTCGCCGCCATCCACGCCGATTTCCCCATTCTTGCAGAGAAAGCGAACGGTCATGATCTCGTGTGGCTGGACAACGCCGCCACCACCCAGAAGCCCCAAGTCGTAATCGACCGGCTTAAATTTTTTTACGAACATGAGAATTCCAACATCCACCGGGGAGTTCACGAACTGGCCGACCGTTCTACCGCCGCCTACGAGGGATCCCGGCTCAAAATCGCCCGGTTTATCGGCGCGCCCTCGGCGGACAATATTGTATTTGTCAGGGGTACTACCGAGGGCATCAACATGGTTGCCCAGGCCTATGTGAAACAACTGCTCAAACCCGGTGACGAAATTATCCTTACCATGCTGGAACATCACGCCAACATCGTTCCCTGGCAGCTCATCGCCAAAGAAACCGGCGCACTCATCCGAGTCGCTCCCATCGATAAAAGTGGTCAGATAGTCCTTTCGGAATACGAAAAGCTTTTCAATAATCGCACTCGGTTCGTTTCAGCAACCCATGTGTCCAACGCTTTGGGAACGGTTGCGCCGGCGGCGGAACTGGCGCAAATCGCCCATGCTCACGGCGCACGCATCCTCATCGATGGGGCTCAGGCCGTTTCCCACATGCCGGTCAATGTTACCGCTCTGGATGCGGATTTCTACATCTTTTCGGGCCACAAAATTTTTGGACCCACGGGAATAGGGGCGCTCTACGGAAAAAGCAATGCGCTGGAAGCGGCCATGCCTTACCAAGGAGGCGGCAACATGATCGTTGATGTTACCTTTGAGCGAACTCTGTACCAGAACCCCCCCGCCAAGTTCGAGGCCGGAACCGGGAATATTGCCGGAGCGGTAGGGCTTGGCGCGGCATTGGATTATGTCAATTCCATCGGCATTGAGAATATCGCCGCTTGGGAACATGAACTGACGGCGTACGGCATGAAAGCCCTTGCCGGAGTACCGGGACTACGCCTAGTGGGAACAGCGCTTCACAAGACCGGCGTCCTTTCCTTTGTACTTGACGGGTACCACAATGAAAACGTGGGAAAATTTCTCAATGCCAGAGGAATCGCCGTTCGCGCAGGACACCACTGCGCCCAACCCGGTCTGCGTTTCTTCGGACTTGAAGGTACCGTACGACCTTCGCTTGCCTTTTACAACACTTTCGAGGAGATTGACAAACTGGTCGAGGCGCTCAAGGAGCTAAGCGCCGACGGCTCCATGAACTCCCCGGATAAATTTAATTTTAGTAGAAGGATTTTTTATGGCTGAAAAAAAGAAATTCTCGATAATCGTTTTTTCGGGAGATTACGATAAAGCCTTTGCCGCTTTTACCCTTGCATCGGGAGCGGCGGCTCTGAATTATGAAGTTAATCTTTTCTTCACGTTTTTCGGGCTTAATATCATCAAGAAAAGACGGGGACATACATGGCTTGGAAAAGGGTTTCTGTCCCGCTTTTTCAACTTCCTCATGGGCGGAAGAAACAACCTGCCCCTAAGCCGCCTGAATTTCGGAGGCTTAAGCCCTGTTCTACTCGGCGGACTTGCCCAAAAAAACAATGTCGCTGTTGTAGACGAACTCATTGAAGCCTCAATAAAACTCGGGGTAAATATGTACGCCTGTGAAACCGCCGGGGTTATCTTGGGTCTTAACAAGGACGATTATATTTCAGAAATAAAAAGCGTCATCGGAGTCGCAACGTTTCTTGAGTTACAGGAGGGAGGGCAGTCGCTCTTCATTTAGGTATGAATACCCAACTTGACATAACGAAAGAGCATTGCCCCATGACTTTTGTCAAAACAAAGCTCGTCCTTGAAAATCTATATCCGGGGGACATCCTTGAACTGCTCGTTTTTGAAGGCGAACCTCTGGATAATATCCCGCGTTCGCTCAAGGCAGAGGGGCACAAGATTCTTGCGGTGGAACAAATTGGGGACGACGTTTATAGAATCCTGATTGAAAAGCGGAATGAACATTAAAGGCTGGCAATCGAGAGGGAGGTTGGGCGCAATGAAGTACGCTCATAGGCCCGTAATCGGCTTCCCCCCGCTTGAATTGCCCTATGTTTCACAAAGAACCCGCTTTGTGATTTACTTCAGACTGCGGTTTATGATTATTGGCGTTAGGTGTTCTTGAGTAGAACGATTATATAGTGGATGAACTTATCACTTGTTAACGACAAAAATAAAAAAACGCTTGACACCTTCAAAAATACGGTATACACTATTGTACAATAGAATAACCCCAACGCTTACACTATGGTAATCTGAGGGGAACAAGGAGGCTGTAATGGCTAAAGTAGAATTGAAAGGTATTGGCAAGGTCTATGATGGCGGCGTACGCGCCGTAGACAATGCCAATATCGTAGTCGAGGACAAAGAATTTGTCGTTTTTGTAGGTCCGTCAGGATGCGGAAAATCAACCACGCTCCGTATGGTCGCGGGTTTGGAAGATATTTCCGAAGGCGAGTTGTATATCGACAGCGAGCTTATGAATCAGGTACCGCCCAAAGACAGGAATATCGCTATGGTGTTCCAGAATTACGCTCTGTATCCGCACATGACCGTATACGAAAACATGGCGTTCGGGCTTCGCATCAAGAAAGTTCCCAAGGATGAAATCGACCGCCGCGTACGCGA
>JAITAW010000166.1 GCA_031283905.1 Treponema sp.
GGGAATTCTATAGGGATATGCCGAAGGCGGAGCTAATCAAGAAACTGCGGTATTACAAGTTAGATTGCACGGTATGGGAGGCGCTTGCCTCTTGACAATAATCATAGGAGCCGAACGGAACCACCGAGGGCCTTAGGCCCGAAACATATACACACCCGTTATGCGCCGTTTTTCCTTTCCACCATTTTTATTATTTTGTCACATTTTTATTAAAATAATCGTCGGCCAATAGATAATCCTATACGTATAGGCAATGATTCCATACGACCGGCCACCTGCTTAAGTAATTTTCGAATTGGTAAATGTTGGGGGCAATGTCCTTCACATTTACCGCATTCAATACAAAGCCGCGGGCCATAAGATTTTTTACTCATTCCCGCAGTATTGGTAATATATTGTACCATTCCAGTTCTGAAATTTTGTGCAAAACTTGTATTGTATGCCGCAAAACAGCCGGGTATATTTATACTTTTGGGGCAAGGCATACAATAATTGCATCCTGTACAATTAATTTTATATGCGTTGCTAAATATTCCGACGATCTCCTTATATACTTCCATTTCTGTTCCAGTTAAGGGGTGAAAATTATCGGCACTGCGAATATTATCTTCCATCTGTGTAACAGTATTCATTCCGCTTAAAACACAGGTCACTTCATCCTGATTCCAAAGCCAACGAAGTCCCCATGCAGCAGGTGTCAGAGATGAATCCGCTTTGGCAAATACTCTCAGGGCTTCTTTGGGTAATCCAGTGGCAAGCCTACCGCCGAGAAGTGGTTCCATTATCATGACCGGAATACCTTTTGCGAAAGCGGCCTTTAAACCTTCCTTCCCGGCTTGATAATTTTCATCGGAATAGTTGTATTGTATTTGACAAAAATCCCATTGACGGGAAGAATTGAGTATTTTTAAGAATTCCCCACGGGAACCGTGAAAAGAAAATCCTGATTGCCGTATCTTTCCTTCCCGCTTCTTTTCATCTATCCATTGTTCTATATCCCATCCACGAAATATTTCCCACTGGGCCGTATCGGTTATCATGTGCATCAAATAATAGTCAATATGATCTGTTTGAAGGCGTTCCAGTTCTTTATTAAAGAATTTATCAAAATCGTCAGGACATTTACACATAATTAAAGGTAATTTTGTAGCAATAAAAACAGAGGAACGTTTTTTATGTTTTCCAAGAATTCTTCCTAATGTTTCTTCGCTGTTTTGATACATATATGCGGTATCAAAATAATTTACACCACTATCAATTGCCGTTAAAATCATTCGTTCAGTTTCGTCCATATTGCGCGAAAAACGCATACAACCGAGGCCCAATATTGACAATTTGTTCCCTGACACTTTATCTTCTCTATACTGCATTTTCCAATTTCCTTTAGCCTTGGTAACACTAACAAAAAATGGTAGTAAACCCCACAGTTAATAATTTCCTTACAGAACGAATCTCGTAAACAACGCAACGCTTACATACCCCGCCGCAAACTTGTTTGCGCACTCTGCTCCGGGGAGGTTCATTTTAATACATTTTTTTTATAATGTCAACTGTTTTCCACATGTTTTAGGAAAAATCGCGCATAACGGGAGCGTTACCCCGCTTCCTACGCTAAAGAGCGAATCGCTTGAACTCAAAACAACCGCATTCTCGGTTGAACCGTTGATAATGGGTTATACGTATGTTTTTGCCGTTATAGGAAAGTTCCGCATGGCTCCATATGGCATCCCATATTTTGCCCAACGGGGCGCACAGACCAAGGTCTGACCCATCATGTTTGTATTTGTATTGCTTTGCATAGGGTGAACACACGCTCTAAAACGGGCGCGCCGGACGGTTCGGTATCGTTTACATAGTTCGGGGTGGAGCGGGGTAGTAGAAGTCCGGCTTATAAACCGCTCCGTACCGTTCGGAAGACCGTTAAACGCCATAAGAAAGCATATACAATACTATCGCGCTTGCCAATATTCTTTTTCTCGGATATACGCCTCATGCATAGGCGCGGTACCTGCGGGATTGGATTTTATCTCGCATTGCCCTTTCTCAAGCCGGGGGAGTATATCTGCTGAATTATGAAAAAGAGTGTACGCCTTGGAGAACGTGTTGGAAAAATTTAGCCTCCAAAACATATTCGCCGGACAACGTTTTGAAATAGATCCTTGTGTGAAAAATCCTTTTCGTGTCTCTCCCGTCTTCCAAAATTATCCTTTTTTATCTATACTATACCGTATAGGAGTAATGAACCATGCAATATATTGCTTTTGATAAAACCAAAGCGTTTAAGACCCTTGCCGGACTTGCTCAGGCAGGCAAACAGTTTGATTACGTGGCGGCGCTTGCCGCCGGACGGATACGGAGCGCGGTTGCGCCTATGGCCGGAGGGCTTTCCTATTCATACGCAGCGAAACCCGTTGATGAAACCGTATTGGCGGCGCTTCAAGCGGTCGCGGATGAGCAGGAACTCATTGCCAAATACAAGGCGCTGCTTGACGGCGAAACCATGAATACCGGCGAAAACCGCAAGGTGCTTCACCACTTGCTGCGAGGACAGCTTGGCGGCGACGTTATATTTGAAGGGAAAAACCTCGGCGAATTCTACAAACAGGAGCTTGCGCGTTTTTCACAGTTTGCCGGTGACGTTCATACGGGCAAAATCACAGGTTCAACCGGCAAACCATTCACCCATGCGGTACAAATCGGCATAGGCGGGTCTGATTTGGGACCCCGCGCCCTGTACCTTGCCCTTGAACAGTGGGCCGCGATCCACGGGAAAAAGAAGCTGGACGCGAAATTCATTTCCAATGTAGACCCGGATGACGCTTCCGCGACGCTCGCCTCTGTTCCGCTTGAGAACACCGTGTTTGTGCTGGTGTCGAAAAGCGGAACCACCCAGGAGACCCTTGCCAATGAGCTTTTTGTAAAAGAAAAACTGAAAGGGTCAGGACTTGATCCCAGCAAGCACATTGTGGCAATGACAAGCGAGACAAGTCCGCTCGCGCATAATCCCGCGTACCTCGATTCATTCTACATGGACGATTTCATCGGCGGACGGTACTCTTCAACATCGGGCGTGGGCGGCGTGATTCTCTCTCTCGCCTTTGGGGGCGATGTGTTCAAGCAGTTGCTGGAAGGGGCGCATGAGACTGACGCGCTGGCGCTGGAAACCGGTGTTCTCAAGAACGCGAGCCTGCTCGACGCGCTCATCGGCGTGTGGGAGCGAAATTTTCTTGGCTTTCCGTATACGGCTGTTCTTCCCTACAGCCAGGCGCTCTCCCGTTTCCCCGCGCACTTGCAGCAGCTTGACATGGAATCCAATGGCAAGCGTGTAAACCGCAATGGTGAGCCGGTACGCTACGCCACAGGACCCGTGGTGTTCGGCGAACCCGGCACCAATGGGCAGCACTCCTTCTACCAGTTGCTTCATCAAGGCACGGACATTGTTCCGCTCCAGTTCATCGGGTTTGTTGAAAGCCAGCGCAAGGATGACGTTGTGGTTGACGGCTCCGGCAGCCAGACCAAGCTCAAAGCCAATCTCGCGGCGCAGATCGTCGCTTTTGCCACGGGCAAGCATGACGCAAACCCCAACAAGGAATTCGCCGGCAAACGTCCTTCAAGCCTCATCTTCGGCAAACAGCTCACGCCTCGCGCGCTTGGCGCGCTTCTCGCCCACTTTGAGAACAAGGTCATGTTTCAGGGATTTGTGTGGAACCTCAACAGCTTTGATCAGGAGGGAGTGCAGCTTGGCAAGGCGCTCACCAAGAAGGCGCTTGCCGGTAATTCCGGGGACGCGGCGCTGGACGCGTACAGCCGGCTGCTGGAAATATAATGGAAAGCGTAGAGACATGAACCGTCCGCCGAAAGGCGCGGGACAGCGGGATGGCAGGCGTTGTTTTAATGACGGTCATTCTCTGTATATCGCGCCCTTATTCCCTTTCCCAACCGTTCATTTTCCTCGCAGGATAAACACATGACAAATACTGTACCATCTTATTTATCGGCTCTTAACCCGGAGCAACGGGAAGCGGTCTTGCATAACGGCACGTCGCTTCTCATATTGGCGGGCGCGGGTTCCGGCAAAACAAGAGTCATCACAACCAAAATCGCCTATCTTATTCGTGAACGGGGGATACCCCCATACGCTATTCTCGCCGTAACCTTTACGAATAAGGCGGCGCGGGAGATGGCGGAACGCGCCGCGGCGATAGACTCCCGCGCCGGATATGCGATGTTGCGGACGTTTCACTCATTCGGCGCATGGTTTTTGCGGTGGAACGCGCGGCTTGTGGGGCTTAACCGCGAGTTTATCATTTATGATGATGATGATATGGTAAGCCTGCTCGCGTCTCTGATGCCGGAGAAGTCCAGGGCGGATATTAAACCCATTGCCCACCAAATTTCACGGGCAAAAGACTATTTTATTGGACCTAATGATCCTGAACTAAAACTCATCAATCATCGAAAGGACTTTCAGAAGGCGTATGCCCGGTATGAGGAGCGGCTCGCCGCAATCGGCAACATCGACTTCGGCGATCTCATCAAGAAGCCTGTTGACATTCTGCGGACCAATCCGTCTTTTGCCGAGGATTTCCGCAACCGTTTCAAAGTCATCATGATCGATGAGTATCAGGATACCAATGTTGCTCAATTTACGCTCTTGAAGGAACTCTGCGGTCCTGAAACCTACGTGTGCGTTGTGGGGGATGACGACCAGTCAATCTACCGGTTTCGAGGCGCGGAAGTGCGAAATATTATCGAATTTCCCGACCGCTTCCCCAACACGGACATCATCCGTCTTGAGCGGAATTACCGTTCAACTTCGGCGATTCTGCGCGTGGCTTCCTCGGTGGTGGACAACAACAAGGGCAGACTCGGCAAGACCTTGAGCGCCGAGCGGGGAACCGGAAAAATTCCGGTGCTGGCGTTCCTCCCGAATCAGGATGAGGAAGCCGTATTTGCGGCGCATCTCATTGAAAACTCCGTCCATCCACGCGCAGGCAATCGGCCGCATGATGGTAAAAATGAAAAAAATGAAAAAGAGGAAAAGGGCGAAGGGCGCTATTCGGATTGGGCTATTTTATACCGGACAAACGCCCAATCGCTTGGTTTTGAAACGGAGCTGCTGCGCCGGCATATTCCTTATCGTGTGGTGGGATCGCTCAAGTTTTATGAACGGGAGGAAATTAAAGATGCGCTTGCCCTGTTGTCTTTTCTTGTGAATCCGCGGGATGAAATCAGTTTCCGGCGCGTGGTGAACAAGCCGGCTCGCGGCGTTGGCGAGGTTACTGTGGACAGGGTAATCGCGGGTGCGGCGGACAGCGACCTATTGGCTTCAGCGAAACGACTTTCCGCCGTACTGCCGGCAAGGGCGCGAGCCGGACTGAACGCCTTCATTGAAGCCCTTGAAGCCGGACGCTCCGCATTGACGTATCCTGTTGGCGAAGATACAGGGGACACGCGCGCGCGGTCTGGCGATGCTTTATTTGACATGAACGAACCGCGTCCGCCGGAGGCTGGCGGAGGAGCGGCGGAAAGAACACTTGCAAAAACCGCAAAAAGGACGGCGGAAAAGAAGAAGAACGGCGGGAAAGGTGAAGTTTTCGCGGGTGAAGGGCTTTCTGTATGCGTGGCGACGCTTATCCGGAATGCGGGCATTGCCGCGTATCACCTGACACATGATGAAATCGCGGGCAATCAACGCATTGCGAACCTACAGGAGCTTGCCAATGCCGCGAGTCTGTACCCGGCGACATTGGAGGGACTTCTCGAATTCCTTGAACACATAGAGCTTGACCGATCTATGGAAGAAAGGGATACGGACGCCGATACGGTGACTCTTATTACGTTGCACAATACCAAAGGGCTTGAATTCAAGCGGGTGATTATAACCGGCGTTGAACAGGGCATTTTTCCCAGAGACGATAAAAAAGAAGATGACCTGGAGGAAGAGCGCCGTCTCTTTTACGTGGGCGTAACCCGCGCAATGGACGAATTGTATTTTACCTGCTGCACCGTACGCCGTATGTTCGGGAAAACCGAGTTCATGGAACCGTCTCTTTTTTTGAGTGAAATCGACATGTCCGCCCTGCGCATTATCGGCGTTACGCCGCGTGGATTCTCCACAAAACCCAAGCCCGATAAACACAGAGCAAAAAGCGCGAAATCAGAGGGCGGCGTGGAATGGGATGTTGGAGATCGGGTGTTTAACGATGACCAGGGGTATGGTTATGTGAAGGAAATCCGCGATCACGCGACGGGCGACATCTTGATCATTCACTTTGATACCGGCAAGGAATTGAGTTTTTTGAGTAATTATCATCGCTTAAATCTCGCTAGAATAGATGAAGAGGAAGAACATGCTTTTTGAACAAGCGCGGCTTGACCAAAAAGCGCGGCTTGACCAGTTGCCGCGTATCACAAGGGCGCGCGACTTTCGTCTCTATGGCGCGGATGGGAAACGCTACGTTGACTTGTGGCAGTTTGGAGGAGCCGCTATTTTAGGGCATAATCCTCCGGGCGTGCTGCGCGAGTTAAAAAACACCGCAGAACGGGGACTCTTCGCGCCGTTGCCTACCCATTTGGAAGCCCGTTTCTTCAAGGCGCTTGCAAAATTGCTACCCGGCTATTCGTTTTATGTGTACGCTGATGAGTACTCCCTTCACCGCGTATTAAGCGATGTTGGTTTTAGCGGAGCGGGCTGCCCAATACGGTCGATTTTCGATCCGGCTTTAGGCGATGAGCATAATGAGGAGAGTGGAGAAACCGTGTCGTTATGGCGCCCCTTTCTTCCTATGGAAGACACGCCCTCATGTCCGCTGTTGATGCCGGTGTTGCCGTGGCATCTTGCTCCCAAAACGCTGGCGGTCAGGAATGAGGCGTTTCCCTTTGAAGCGGCGCGTCCGCCCGTTTCGGACGCGGTTTCGCCGGTTATTCTTGCGGCGGCGACACGCGCCATTTACGATTTGCTTGCGGAAATAGGCGATGAAGCGCAAGCCGGAGCGCGGACGGCGCAGCCGGTATCGCGTTTTCCAGCATTGGCAAAAGCCCTCAAATCAAGCGAATGGCAACGAAAAGGCGTCTATCTCCGCTACGGCGGACGCCTTGATGATGCCGGTTATCCGGCGCTGTTCCGGCGTTTCCTGGAGGCGGGCTTTTTGTTGCCGCCCGCTCCGCATCAGCCTGCCATACTGCCCCCTGTGTTGTCCGCCGGAGAAGAAGCGAAGCTGGCGGCATTGATAAGGGAATAGCCGCCGGTATCCCCGGATGAACGCGATCCCTCGCTTATTCGCGGCGGGGTCTAATCCCCGCCCTTCAGGGCTAAACTTGACCCGCAAATACGCCGGAAACTTTGCCGGCAGTAAAGAGGCTTTGTTTTTATGCCGGCCCTTTTCTCCCTTGTAAATGGTACCGGCTCGGTTTTCGCTCGCTTCGCCCATTGCCCTTTTTTTTAAGTAAAAGCCCCGCCGGAAGGCGGGGCCGGGCGCGTACCCTCCCGCACCCAAGGGACAATGCCCTTGCTGCCGGGCTGAACCGTAAAACCACAAAAAGCCGCTTCCCAGGCTTTTCCCCGTTTCCATAAAGGTAGTTCTCCGCATTGTCCGGCTGCATCCGTATCAGACGGCTTACGTCCGCGATAGTCCTGTCGTAGTCCTTGAGGTAGTACTATGAATATGCCCGGTAACGCAGGGAGGCTTCGTTGTCTGCCTTTACCCCCCGCCTTCATTCGGCAAGGGTAAAGTTTGCCAGTATCGCGTCTTCCAGAGACCGGTAGGCGCGGCGTTTCGCCACATCCGGCGTAACCGCGCCCGCGCTTTTGCCGGAAAAGGTCGGCGGTGGCCCGCCTGATCCCCGAAAAATTGTCAAACTCTTCGAGGCTACAGGTACCGGAATACGAGGCGGCCGTTGCGCCGTTCTCTTTGGCGTTGGCGACCTGTATCTGGAGCGCGTAGCCGGAACCGGTCTTGGTTACGATCCCGGTCATGATATAGTCCTGCCCGGTGATCTTGCCCAACTCGACATACTCCGCCGCGTCCTCATAGATGCCGCTCTCGGTTTCGGTCAGTACCTTTTCCAGGTTCACGCGGTCAAGAACGGAGATGGCGGAATACTTGCTCACCCCGGCCACGAGTTCGCCCTGGACAAGGGTGGGCAGGTAGTTCTGCTCCGCCGAAAGCCCACTGCCCGATGGCGCGAGAATGGCAAGCGAAAGGCCCTTGCCGCCTGAGCCGGTGTACAGAGGCGCGCCGGAAGCGCTGCCGCCCGAAGCGCCGCTGCTGGAACTGGCGCAAGCGCCCAGCGCGATTAAAACACCCGCCGCCAGCAAGCAGAAGGCGGCGAAAAAAACATTGTTTTCGTTTTCATCAAAAAAACTCCTTCGCGTTTTTTATGTCCCGCCGGACAAATGTTTATCTATACCCGCATACGCGGATACTGCACTATACCAAATAAGAGGTAGAGTTTTGCCAAAGGCAAAACTCCGATGAACCAATCCGGCGCGGACGCCGGATTGGTTCACGGAATCACCGCCTGAACCATGGGGCCGAACTTGCCCTGTTTGCCGCTGCCGTTCTCGATCTGCACCGCGATGTACGCGGCCTTGCCAGCGTCCCCATATTCGAACTCGATAAAGTCCCGCTTGCGCCGCGTAAAGAACGATTTCCGCAGTTCCCCCGGGTTCGCGGGCGGGGCCTCGCCCGGCGCGACGACGCCGTACCAGACGCGGTAGCCTGAGTTAGCCCGGTCGTGCGGGTCGCCCGACACGTAGACAATCCTAAAGCCAAGCTCGCCCGGCCCGCGCAAGAAAGTCTCCGCCGTAACCTGAGCCGTGGGTTCCCCCGCCGGTGTGCGGTGATCGTCCTTCTCCTTAAAGCCCAGCGCGGCCCAGTCTTCCCTGGTAAGCGGCGGCATCTTGAAGTAGCGGTCCTTAAAGAAGCGCATTTTCGTCTCCAGCGCGGCGAACGCCTCGTGGCACGCCACCGAAATAACGTGGGTGCGCTCCGCCGCGTCCTGCGCCTTTTCCAGCCAGCCTTCCGCGCCGCTTTGCGGCTTTCTTTTGAGAATACAAAGAGAATGTACTAGGGCGTGTTCACACAAGGCAAAGCAATACAAATACAAGCGAGATAGATAAAAGCGGAAAAGATACGGGCAAGTTTGTCATAGCGAGTGCAAATCCCTCGAAATTCCTTCAGCCGCCGGAAAAACCGCTCCACCTCA